>JAQBNZ010000047.1 GCA_028288285.1 Mucilaginibacter sp. | reverse complement strand
CAGGATTATTTGTTGGACAAAATTTAGTAACACTTAAACAAGTGGACTCTACCAACAGTTTCCTGAAAAATATATTGTCAAATTCCAAGCCAGTACCTGAAGGAACGGTCATTATGGCAGAAGAGCAATACGCTGGCCGCGGGCAACGGGAAAGCACATGGCATGCCGAACCGGGAAAAAATCTAACATTTAGCATACTGTTAAGACCATTTTTTATATCGGCTACAAGCCAGTTTAATTTAACCATGGCTGTAAGTATGGGCGTTTTTGAAGCGCTTGAACCTATTTTGGGCACTCACCTTAAAATAAAATGGCCAAACGATATTTATTACGCTGATAAAAAATTAGGTGGAATGTTGATAGAAAATATACTACAGGGTAGCCAGATCAAAAATTCCATAGTAGGCATAGGTATTAACGTAAATCAGGATAATTTTACTGACAAAGCCGGTAATGCAACTTCTGTAAAGCAGATATTACAGAAGGATTATGATTTAAAAAATATATTATCGGAAATTTGCAACCATATAGAAGCATATTATCTGCATCTTAAGGCCGGCAGAATTGATTTTGTAAGAAATATTTATTTAAGCCGTTTATATCGGTTAAACGAAGAAGGACAATTCCGGTCAAACGGGCAAGTTTTTACCGGGGTGATTAAAAATGTTACTGACAACGGTTTGCTGATTGTTGAAAGTAATGGTATAGAAGAGGCTTATAACTTAAAAGAGATAGAATTTTTAAACAAATAAAATGAAGAAACTGATTTTAGCAATAACTGCATTAATTATAACTGCAAGTGCGCAGGCACAGGTTGAGGGACATGTTAAATGGTCATACGGAGCTAAAAAGACAAGCGCTACCGAAGCCGTTGTGTTTTTAAAAGCTACTATTGACAATAGCTGGCACATTTACTCACAAACTGTTAAAGAAGGCGGCCCGGTTAAAACCTCGTTTACTTTTACCCCATCAAAAGAATATACCTTAGTTGGTAAAACTATTGAGCCTAAGCCCACTACCAAATATGAAAAAGTGTTTGGAATGAATGTTGGTTACTTTGAAAACTCGGTAATATTTCAGCAAAAGATTAAACTAAAATCGGAAAATGTAAAAGCAGTTGCAGGTAAGCTGGAGTTTATGACCTGTAATGATCAAAAATGTTTGCCACCAGATGAGGTAGCGTTTACTATACCATTAGGCAAATAATTACAACAACGATAATGACATTACCTACCAGGCGCAGCTTAGTACGCGGCGCACTTATATTTTTAGTTACCATACTTAGTTTTGTTGTTTTAACGCCGCAACAGGTAAAGGCTGTACAAACCAGCGCCGATACTGTATCAACCAGTGATATAGAATTTACAGATATACCAACTGCTGCTGACAGTATTGCCATAAAGAAGAAAGCAGCGGCCGAAACAGCAAAGGTTGCACCGGTAGAAAGTAAAGCAAAACCCGAAAGTAAAACAATCCCTAAAACATTGTGGCAGGTGTTTATTGCTGGTTTTTTGGGTGGATTTGCAGCATTTTTAATGCCATGTATATACCCTATGCTGCCATTAACAGTAAGCTTTTTTACTAAAAAGGCAGGCAGCCGCAGCAAGGGGATTTTTAACTCGATACTTTATGGCTTATCTATTATATTTATATATGTGTTTATAGGCATTTTAGTAGCAGTAGTATTTGGGCCTGCAGCTTTAAATGGTTTAGCTACTAATGGTGTTTTTAATTTCTTCTTCTTTTTACTGCTAATCGTTTTCGGAATATCATTTCTTGGGGCATTTGAAATTACATTGCCAAGCTCACTGGCCAATAAACTTGATGAAAACTCTGATAAGGGCGGTTTAATTGGTATATTTTTTATGGCTGCCACATTAGTGGTGGTTTCATTTTCGTGTACCGGCCCCATTGTAAGTTCTGTTTTGTTAGATGCCGCAGTTAAAGGTGAGCGATTAGGCCCTGCTGTAAGTATGTTGGGTTTTTCAACTGCTTTAGCCTTGCCGTTTACTTTGTTTGCTATGTTCCCATCGGCATTAAAAACATTGCCAAAATCTGGCGGATGGTTAAACAGTGTTAAGGTTGTTTTAGGCTTTATCGAGATCGCATTTGCGCTTAAGTTTTTATCGAATGTAGATTTGGCCTACCATTGGAACCTGATAGACCGTGAGGTTGTGCTTTCATTGTGGATAGCCATAGGTTTATTAACCGGTTTATACCTTATCGGGAAGATAAAATTTTCGCATGATAGTGAGGTTACCTATCTATCAGTACCGCGTACTTTTATATCCATAATTGCATTTGCTTTTGTTTTTTACATGATACCCGGTTTATGGGGGGCACCACTAAATGCAATAAGCGCATTGTTGCCTCCGTTAAGCACACAGGATTTTGATATTTCTGCAGGAGGTGGTTCAGGCGCTTCACCAGCCCTTGGTAACACAACAACCATCAAAACAAAAAAGTACGAAGAACTTTTTAAACGTTTGCCAAAAGTAAAAGGGCTTGACGAATGGTATGATTATGACCAGGCTATTGAGGTGTCAAAACAGCTTAAAAAACCAATACTGATTGACTTTACGGGTTGGAACTGTGTTAATTGCCGCCAAATGGAGCAAAATGTTTTTCCGGTTCCAGAAGTATTGAAGAAGCTGCAGAACGAGTTTGTGATGTTGCAACTGGTAATAGATGATAAAACTGATTTGCCGGAAAATGAAAAATATACATCGACTGTAACCGGGAAAAAGATTACTACCCTTGGGGCCAAGTGGCTTGATAGGGAAATATCAAAATATAATTCAAACGCTCAGCCTTTTTATGTTATTATAAATGAAAAAGGTGAGACGTTAGTGCCGCCGCAGGGCGCTAATTTTGATGTAAACGAGTTTATAAAATACTTAGACAGTGGTATTGCGGCTTACAAAAAGTAAAAAATTAGTGTAAATTCGCGGAACTTTTTACAGTTGAAACGATACTGCCAACTTAATGGCAGCACACATTTACAATTCAGCGCCTTTAAAAAAAATGACGCAAATAAAAAATATAGGAATTTTTACTTCCGGTGGCGATGCGCCGGGTATGAATGCTGCCATAAGGGCGGTTGTACGTTCGGCAACATATTATGATTTAGAAGTTACCGGTATCCGCCGGGGATATGAGGGAATGATAAATGGTGAGTTTTTTGCCATGGACAGAAAATCTGTATCAAACATTATTCAGCGTGGCGGCACTATTCTTAAAACCGCGCGTAGTGAGCAATTTAAGACCCCCGAAGGTCGTAAGCTGGCTTACGATCAATTAAAAACACACAATGTTGATGCACTTGTGGCCATTGGTGGTGATGGTACTTTTACCGGTGCCCGCATTTTTGGCCAGGAGTATGACATGCCTATTGTTGGTTTACCAGGCACCATTGATAATGACCTTATCGGCACTGATTTTACAATAGGTTATGACACTGCCATTAATACCGTTATTGATGCGGTTGATAAGATAAGGGATACTGCAGAGTCACATGATCGTGTTTTTATAGTTGAAGTAATGGGCCGCGATTCGGGGTTAATTGCCCTGCGTACTGGTATAGCTTCAGGTGCAGAAGCTATTCTCATTCCTGAAACAAAAACTGATATTAATAACCTGTGCGATAGGTTAGAGCATAGCCGTAAAGATAAGCTGTCAAAAATTGTTATAGTAGCCGAAGGAGAAGATGCTGGTGGTGCTTTTGAAATAGGCCGCCAAGTTAAAGAGAGGTTCCCGCATTATGATACCCGCATATCTATATTGGGCCACATACAACGCGGTGGTCGCCCATCATGTATGGATAGGGTACTGGCGAGCCGTGTTGGGGTAGCTGCTGTTGAAGCATTAAGAGACGGCCACCGTAACGAAATGATAGGTATAATCCATAACGAGATATCATACACCCCTTTTGAGCACGCTATTAAGCATCATATAGAAATAAACCCTAACTTTTTAAAACTGGTAGAAATACTATCTATATAAGAGTTAGTAAAAATTTAATAAAAGAGCCGCTCATTAAGAGGCTCTTTTATTTTCTGCAGAATTTCCAGCTATTCATACATAATTAATTATTAGGGTTTTATATTTTAAAGAATATTTATACCTTTGCATCCCCGCAGAAAAACTCCGGGGACATGTTGAATACATAAAAAATAAAAAATGGCAACCAAAATCAGACTGCAAAGACACGGTAAAAAAGGAAAACCTTTTTATTACATCGTAGTAGCAGATGCCCGTGCTCCAAGAGACGGTCGTTTTATTGAGCGTATAGGTTCATACAACCCTAACACCAATCCGGCTACAATTGACATCAATTTTGATAAAACCCTTGATTGGGTAAACAATGGCGCACAGCCAACAGACACCTGCCGTGCAATACTTTCTTACAAGGGCGTATTATACAAAAAACACTTACAAGGTGGTGTTAAAAAAGGTGCTTTAACTACAGAACAAGCAGATACTAAATTTGCTGAGTGGTTAGATCAAAAAGATGGTAAAATAACCGGAAAAAAATCAAACCTTAACGCTGCAAAAGACGAAGCCCGCAAATTGGCTTTAATTGCTGAAGCGAAAAAGAAAGAAGATAAAGCCGCAGCTATTGCAGCTAAAAATACGCCGGTTGCTGAAGAAGTAGAAGAAGAAGTTTCTGAAGCACCTGCTGAAGATGCCGCTACTGAAACTGAAGCAGAAAGCGCTGAATAATTATTTAGGATTAAGGACGAAGGAAGTAAGAAAAAAGACGATTGTCAGGATTCTTGTCTCTTGGTTCTTACATCTTGATTCTAACAATGGCGAAAGACACAAGTCTTTCGCCATTGTTATTTAAAAGCATTTAATAATGAAAACCGAAGATTGTTTCAGGATAGGCAGCATACTAAAGACCAAAGGCCTTAAAGGCGAGATGCAATTGTACATAGACTTTGAAGGTGCCGAAAAGATCAAGATCACCTCACTGTTTATTGACCTTGCGGGTAAGCTGGTACCTTACTTTGTAACATCAATAAAGTATCTGCAAAAAAGCCAGGCATACCTGTTTTTGGAGGATATAGATACTATTGAAAAAGCATCAGCACTGGTAAAAAAAGACCTTTACCTGCCCAATAAGCTTAAACCTAAAAAGAAGAAGGACGAGTTTACACTTAAAGATGTTAAGGGTTTTATTGCCGTTGATGAAACCCACGGCGAATTAGGCGAGATATTGGATGTTGTGGAATATCCCCAGCAACTGATAGCTACTGTTCAATATAAAAACAAAGAAGTACTGTTCCCGCTGAATGTTGACATTATAAAAGGCATTGACGTTGATGGCGGAGAAATATATATTGCCCTGCCTGATGGATTGCTTGATGTTTATTTAGAAGAATAAGCTCTAAAGAGAAATCTAAAAAATACTTGTCAAATATACTTGACATTTGTAAAGTTTGTTTTACATTTGGTTAATTAAACTTTACAATTATGAGATCACGATTTCTATTTCCTTACAAAAGCAGGCCGATAGGTTATTTTTGCATAATCGCCTACATACCTTTAATGGTAGTTAAAAAAGTGTTGCATAACGGCTATAATAACCAGTCGCCATCCAGTAAACTGGCAGATGCAACAGGTGTTTTCAACAGCGAACATATTTTAACAGCAATTGCCTTATTGTTAATAATGTTTGGATTGCTTTTAGTAG
>JAQBNZ010000032.1 GCA_028288285.1 Mucilaginibacter sp. | reverse complement strand
TTTCTGGTGTGGATTATGCTTACCAGTGGCTGAGTTTTGCAGAACAAAGTATGCTTATACAACTGCCTTTAAAAGTTATTAATACATCTGCTTATAATTTTAGTATAGCACTTTTAGCCATCTTTATATTCATAATTGCCGAAGTCTTTAAACAAGGCGGCAAGTTAAAAGAACAGCAAGACCTAACCATTTAAACTTATAATAATGACAGCCAATACTTTACATACCCTACAAGTTATAATAAAAAGCATATTGTATGCCAGCTTATTTTGGGAGGGGTACAAGCTTATTAAATTCATTAAGAATCACACATTATTGCATAGCGGAGTAGTGGGCAGGCTAAAACTGCTTTCATATACTTTCGTGATTTTGCTGGTTGTTAAAATCATATTTGGAATAGTAACACTTAAAACTATTGATGCCGGTAATTTGGGTTATGAAACAGATGCATTTACAAAAGGATTTTTAGAGGGGGAAGTTGCTGGTCAGTATGCCAGAACTGTGTTCCAGAATATAGACCTGATGATTGCTGTTGGCTTTAACTGGTTATTAAGCTTAGTTATACAAAAAGCAATATTATTAAAGCAAGAGCAGGAGTTAACTATATAGCTATGCCAATAATAATAAACCTCGATGTGATGATGGCCCGGCGTAAAATGTCTCTTAACGAGCTGAGCGAAAAGGTAGGTATAACTATATCCAATCTATCTATTTTAAAAACAGGCAAAGCCAAAGCTATACGCATAGAAACACTTGAAGCTATTTGCAAAGCACTGGATTGCCAGCCTGGCGATATATTAGAATTCAGGAATTAATTGAAGTCGGATATATAGGAAACAAGAAGCAAGAAATCGCTATAGATGACTTTTATCTATTAAATCGCAAAAATCAGCTTAATCCCGGTTAAAGTTCATCTAACCTAAATGTTTCCTTTACCCTTATTCCTTTTTCAGTTTGTTGCAAAGTGCAGCATTCGTTTAATGGATCATGTTCAAGGTAAAGGATATATTCTTTCTCAACAGCCTCATTTAAAAACGTCTTTTTCTCGCCCAGGGTTTTTAGCGGGAACATATCATAAGCCATTACATAAGGTAGCGGCAAGTGCCCGGTTGATGGGAGCAGATCGGCCATGTATAAAATTTGTTTGCCTTTATAATTAATCTGCGGTAGCATCATGGCATCGGTATGGCCAAATACATAACGAATATTAATATCATCAGTAAAAGCTATACCATCATCTACACCAACAAATTTTAGCTGCCCACTTTCATATATAGGCAATATGTTTTCTTTCAGGAATGAGGCTTTTTCGCGCTCATTAGGGTTTGCAGCCCAATCCCAGTGTTGTTCATTGCTACAATAGGTTGCGTTTTTAAATGCTGGTGTTAAAGTTTCACCATTACGGATCACAGCACCGCCTACATGATCAAAATGCAGGTGAGTTAAAAATACATCTGTTATATCATCACGATGAAAGCCTAATTTATTTAGTGAGCCATCAAGCGTAGCATCACCATGTAAATAATAGTAACTAAAGAATTTTTCACTTTGCTTATTTCCAATGCCGGTATCTATTAATATAAGGCGGTTGCCATCTTCAACCAATAAACAACGCATGGCCCAGGTACAGAGGTTATTGTCATCGGCAGGGTTGGTTTTTTGCCAGATAGACTTAGGTACTACGCCAAACATAGCGCCACCATCAAGTTTAAAAAAGCCCGTGTCAATGGTATGAAGTTTCATTTTGAAGCAAAATTTATTTGGCGGTGAAGTTAATATTTTATTCAGGTATGCTGAATTTTAACCACAAAGTGCACTAATTCTATTGTTCAACAATACATATAGTTCTACTGGATATAATATTAGTAAAATTAAATTTCTTAAAACTATAATTTAATGCTTCGTGTTGTAAATTAAAGTGATAGAAAACCAATATTATAAAAATGGAGAATAAAGAAGGTGAAGAAGTAGCCGAAAAACAAGATCATCAACCCGGCATAGAAGCTGAGATGGATCCACGGCCGGAATATATAAAACCCAATTATAAAGCAGCTGGTAAACTGCAAGGCAAAGTAGCCCTTATCACCGGCGGCGATAGTGGTATTGGCCGTTCTGTTGTGATACATTATGCCAAAGAAGGTGCTGATGTTGCAATTGTTTATCTGGATGAAGATGAAGATGCCAATGAAACAAAAGCACTTGTTGAAGCCGCAGGTAAAAAATGCCTGCTTATAAAAGGTGATGTAAAGAATCGTGACTTTTGCAGAAGTGCTGTTGAGCAAACTGCTAAAGAACTGGGCGGATTAAATATCCTGGTAAATAATGCCGGTATGCAAATGCCACAAAAGGAATTTAAAGACATAACCGAAGAGCAACTGGAAGCTACGTTTAAGACCAATATTTTTGCCTATTTCCATTTTGCAACGGCTGCTTTAGATTATTTGCACGATGGAGATGTGATTATAAACACTACCTCTGTTACCGCCTATCGCTCATCACCAAACCTCATTGATTATTCTTCAACAAAGGGAGCAATAACAACATTTACAAGATCATTGGCTACTAACCTGGTAAAGAAAAATATCAGGGTTAATGCTGTTGCACCAGGCCCTGTCTGGACACCTTTAATAGTATCCACTTTTGATGAAGAAAAAATAAAAGAATTTGGCAGTGAAACAGCTATGAAACGCGCCGGACAGCCGTCAGAACTTGGCCCTGCATACGTATTCTTAGCATCAGACGATTCATCGTTTATCACCGGGCAGGTATTACATATTAATGGAGGAGAAGTAGTGAACGGTTAATTATTATTTAAACCGTATTAATTGGCTCGGCTTGATAATTGCTTTATTACAGTACAACTTAAAAATTAAAACTATGAGTAATGCAAGCAAATACGCGCTGATAACCGGCGCAACCAGTGGAATAGGCAAAGAGTTGGCTAAACTGTTTGCAAAAGATCAATACAACTTAATAATTGTAGCCCGCTACCAGCAGGAACTTGATGAGACGGCTCAGGAATTAAAGCAAAATGGCATAGATGTTATCACCATTGCTAAGGATCTGTTTAATCGGGATGAAGTGTTTTCGCTCTGTAATGATGTTAGGCAAACCGGTATACAAATTGACGTGCTCGTAAACGATGCCGGGCAGGGTGTTTATGGACAATTTAAGGACAATGACATTAATCGTGAATTAAAAATAATAGACTTAAATATTGGTGCATTAACAATTTTAACTAAGTACTTTTTACAGGAAATGGTAAGCCGTAATGAGGGTAAAATTTTAAATGTTGCATCAATAGCCAGTACAACACCGGGTCCATGGCAGGCAGTTTACCATGCTACAAAAGCTTATGTATTATCGTTAACAGAAGCAATTCGTGAGGAGGTTAATGATACTGAAATTACCATTACTGCATTATTGCCAGGCGTAACTGATACTGATTTCTTCAAAAAAGCAGGCATGTTAGATAGCAAAATGGTTCAGGATAAAGAAGCAATGTCTAACCCTGCTGATGTAGCTAAAGATGGTTATGATGCCCTGATGGCTGATGATGATAAAGTGGTTTCAGGCTTTAAAAATAAAGTGCAGGTTGCTATGAGTAGCATGACCTCAGACACCACTTTAGCTCATATGGTTAATGAGCAACAAAAACCTGTAGATCACGAACACTAACAATTAAACAACCGACTTACAATTAAAGGGCCTGGCTAATAAACCAGGCCCTTTTTTTGATGTTAGGCTATTCGTTTTTTAAGTACATGTGAACAAATAATTTAGTTGGAAAACAATAAGCGTTTTTGCAATATTATAGAAGAAGTAATAATTAATTAACGTTATGGAAATATTTATAAAGGTATTTGGCGAGGATAAAGACCTAACCATGCTACAGATGAGCGCCCGGGCATTTGTAGTTTACCTTATAGCTTTAGCTCTGATTTATATTTCAGGTAAGCGAACTTTTGGTAAAAAATCAGCATTCGATACCACTATAACTATTGTATTGGGAGCTGTTTTAAGCAGGGCTATTGTTGGCGCTTCACCTTTCTTACCTACTATTGCTGGTAGTTTAACCCTTGTGCTAATACATAGGGTACTGGGAATAATTATTTTACATAATAAAACCGCGGGTAAATTTCTAAAAGGCGAAAAGATAATCTTGTATCAGGATGGCAAAGTAAATGAAGTAAACCTGCATAAATGCTTAATGACGCATGATGATTTAATGAGTGACGTACGATTAAAAGCGAATGACAGTAGCCTGGAGAATATTAGTGAGATATATATGGAAAATAGCGGTGAATTAAGTGTAGTAAAGAAAAGCTGATATATGATTGTTTAATCTACTAAGCATTTGCTTTCTTTGGATAAACATTATATGGTGAAAGATCTATTCGGACAGGCTTTATATGACTTTTTTAAGGGTGTTAAGGGCAATAAACTTTGGATACATAACAAATATGGCCCAAAAGAAGAGATGCCGATGGATGTATATTTTCGTATTGACGATGAAATGCCCGATATGGAGTTGCTTGCTATTGAGAAATGTTACGGTAAGGTTTTAGATATAGGAGCGGGCGCTGGTAGCCATGCATTAATATTGCAGCAAAAGGGGCTGGCAGTTACCGCACTGGATATTTCTGGTCTGGCGGTTAACATCATGAAAGAAAGGGGAGTGGCTGATGCTGTTGAAGGGGATATTTACAATTACGGACCTGAAAAATACGATACTTTATTATTAATGATGAATGGTATAGGTTTAACAGGTACTATTCAACAATTTCGCTTATTTTTATGGCACGCAAACCAATTATTAAACCAAGGCGGCCAATTATTATTCGATTCATCTGATATAGCTTATCTGTACAACTATAATATTCCTGTCGGGGATAATTATTATGGAGAGATAGCTTATCAATATGCTTATAAAGGACAAAAAACTGATTGGTTTAAGTGGCTTTATATTGACAAGAATCAACTCATAGCAACGGCTAATGCAGAAGGATGGACGGTGGAGATATTGCTTGAAGATGATATGGATCAATACCTGGCAAGGTTAACCCGTACAACCTAATTATGATAAAAAAAATATACAAATTCACCAAAATCTTAAGCTTGTTATTATTTATAACAAGTACCTTAACCGCTCAAAATACTAAGCTTCCATCATGGGCATTTGGGCCGTTTATAAGGCCTGCCGGTGTTAATCCCATAATCAGCCCGGATACAACTACAAAGTTTTATGACCCTATCCGCAAGGTAAAAACTGATTGGGAATCAAACGATACGTTTAATCCGGGGGCGACGGTTAAAAATGGAAAGATCTATATTTTGTATCGTGCAGAAGATAAATCAGGCATTGGTATTGGTTTCAGAACCTCGCGCCTTGGTTTGGCAGTAAGTGCTGATGGCATTAATGTAAAACGTTCACCTGTACCGGTATTATACCCGGCTAATGATAGCCAGAAAGAGTTTGAATGGACCGGAGGCTGTGAAGACCCACGCGTGGCCATGACAGCCAATGGAACATACGTAGTTTTTTATACCCAATGGAACCATGATCTGCCTCGTTTAGGTGTAGCCACATCTAAAGATTTAAAGAACTGGACAAAACACGGCCCAATATTCCGTAAAGCTTACAATGGCAAATTTTTTAAAATCGCCAGTAAATCTGCCTCAATCATTACAAAGCTTGCTGCCGGCAAACAGGTAATCGCTAAAATAAATGGAAAGTACTGGATGTATTGGGGCGAAACAGGCGTTTACTCCGCTACCTCAACTGATTTGGTTAACTGGACACCTTTGATAAATAAAGACAGCACGCTTAGAGCACTAATATCACCCCGCAAAAATTACTTTGACAGCGACCTTACTGAATGCGGCCCGCCGGCAATAGTTACCTCAAAAGGAATATTGTTATTGTATAACGGCAAAAATAACATCAACTACGGAGACACCAGCTATACAGCAAATTCATACTGTGGAGGGCAGGTAATGTTTGCTTTAAATGACCCCACAAAGGCAATTAACCGTTTAGATAAACCCTTTTTTGTTCCGCAGGAAGAATTTGAAAAAAGTGGACAATACCCCGCGGGTACGGTATTTATGGAGGGCCTTGTTTATTTTAAAAGAAAATGGTTTCTGTATTATGGCTGCGCCGATTCAAGGGTAGCGGTTGCTATTTATAACCTAAGGAAGTAAGCAATACATCCTTTTTTAAATATTGTTTTAGCCCTTTGTAATTTTTTTGTTAATGAATAATAAAATATTATATTTACAATGTATTAAGTACCCAATTAGTTAGTACGCCTAAAGAGAAGTGAAAAGATTATTTGCATTGTTTATGCTATGTGTGCACTTGTTTAATACAGGTGGGTATAATCTTGTCTTCCAATATTTCATCCATCAATCCGAAGTCCAGATGGTTAAAAACATCTATGAAAATAAGGTAGATGCCACTCAGCTTGTACAAATAAAAATCCCTATGAAGTCGCCTGGAATTAAAAATTGGGACGACTATGAGCATATACAAGGCCAAATTCAGTTAAAAGATGCTTTTTACAACTACGTGGGTGTTAAAATGACTCGTGATACTATGTATTTAGTATGTATTGCCAATGATACCAAAACACACCTGGTTAATGCTAATATAATAGTTGCAAAAAACGTAAGTGACGTTCCGGTTAGTAAGAAAGGGCAGGAGACTCCTGCTAAAAAATCAGCCACCGGCTTCGAATGTAATATTCCTGCAGCACAATACAAGTTCCTTTCTTTTAATAACGTGATAGAACCAAAAGAAAACTCTATATCTATCGGTTTAACAAATCCTTACATTGAATCTCCTGGCAAACCGCCAAACTACAGCTGCTAAAATTTATTTGATTTATTGTATCCCTTACATTTTTTACTGTGCCTCTATACCGGGGAATAGTTATTCATCTTGCATTTCTCTGGTTTAATACACGGTGAAAAATGTAAAGGATATATTAAATACCGTACTTAACCTATTAAGTTGGTGCTCTTTGCCTGACTTTTATATTCATTTTATTTTATATGATATACTTTACAAAATATATGGTAAGGTATTATGTTGGCTTATTTGCCTGCCTGCTGCTAACGCAAACTGTTAGTGCGCAAACAGAAAATGATGCCTTAATGATACCTAAAAATTACTTCTGCGCTGCCGGTATTTATACCCACAATAGTTGGGATAATTACTGGGAAGGAACTTTAAAGCGTACCAATTTAAATATGGGTACAGTAAGCAGTAATATATATGCAGTTGGTGGTAATTATGGCCTAAGCAACCGTATTAACCTGTTGTTTATGATCCCTTACATAAAAACCAATGCATCAGCAGGCACTTTGCGTGGTCAGAGCGGTGTGCAGGATATTAACCTTGCATTTAAGTGGCTGGCTGTAAGGCAGGAAATAGGCCGTGGTTTATTAAGCTTGCATGCAATTGCATCTGGTGCAATACCAGTTGGTAAATATGAAGCCGATTTTTTGCCATTGGCAATTGGCATGCAAACAAAAAGCATAGCACTTAAAGCATTATTAAACTACCAGGTAGGCCGGTTCTTTGTAGCCGGCTCTGGTCAGTATATACGTAAGGACAACGTAACAATAGACCGCGATGCATATTATACTACCGAGATGCATTATACCAACCAGGTTGCAATGCCAAATGCTACTAACTTTTTATTCAGCACAGGTTTCCGTAGCTTAAAATTTAATGCCGAAGCTACTTTAACAAAAGTTACTTCATTAAGTGGTTTTGATATCAGCAGGAACAATATGCCTTTCCTTAGCAACAGAATGAATGCTACCATGATAGGGGGCATCTTCAAATACAGTTTCCAATCTATTGCCGGGCTTGAATTTACCGCAGGTGGTAATTATGTTGTGGCAGGCAGAAATGTTGGTCAGAATACTTCCTTATTCGGTGGTGTATATTATGTGTTTGCAGTAAAAAAGGATAAATCGAATAAATAAGAAATCATGAAAAAAAATATACTATATATATTGCCTTTGTTAGCTGTATTGCTTGGGGCATGTAAAAAGAATATTGTTGAACGTAACGAGGTATTCCCTGCATTGGCACCTACCAATATTGACCTTAATGCTGATACCTGGATGCCAATATTAACAGCTTCAAGTACTTTTACTATAGCTACTCCTGATGTTATTACTTCGCCAAATTATATAGCAGATATCAACGAGATAAAAAGCTATCAGAAAAATTTGACCAGTGAGCAAAAAGATATAATCAAATATTGGAGCACCGGAGCTGTTTTAAGATGGAACGAAATTTTGCGCGAACTTGTTGCTAAGCACAATTTGCCGCCATATCAAAAAGATGATGGTACCTATCCGTTCCCAAGTGCTGCTAATCCGTTAGCGTATCCGCTGTTTCCATTCTCTAACCCACCCTATGCTGCCCGTGCGTATGCTTATGTAAGTGCTGCACAGTATGATGCATTGGTTCAGGCATGGAAGTTTAAAAAACAATTTAATCGTGCTGCGCCTTACAAAAACGATCCGGCTGTACAGGCACTTATACCAAAATCAGATCTGCCATCATACCCAAGTGAAGATGCGGTTGTAGCGGGTGTTACTGGTAAAATGATGGAATTGCTTTTCCCCGGTGATCTGGATTTTATTCAACAAAAAGTTGCGGAAGAAAAGTTATATCGTTTAATGGCCGGTGCAAACACACGCTCTGATCTGGAAGCTGGTGAATCATTAGGCAAACAAGTGGCAGCCGTGTTTTTAGCGCGTGCACGTGCCGATAAAGCCGGTGCTGCTATTGGTACACAAGCAGATTGGACCGCATTTGAAACCACGGCGACAGCTAAGGGCGAAGCACCATGGTTAAGCCTGGAGTCGCCTAAACGGCCGCCAATGCTGCCATTATTTGGTAACGTAACACCGTTCTTGTTTCCTGCTACTACTGTAGCGGCATTGCGTCCGCCGCCACCATATTCAACAAACTCTGCCGAATTTAAAAAGGAATGTGAAGAGGTGTTGGCAATGAGTCAGGATAAAAGCCGTGAGCATGAGCGTATTGTTAGTTTTTGGGCTGATGGTGCTGGCACGGTAACCCCTCCGGGACACTGGAATACAATTGCTGCCGAAGAATTTGTAAAACAAAATTATAGTGAGGTACGCTGGGCACGCAATTTAGCATTGCTAAACATGGCCGAAATGGATGCTGCTATTGTATGCTGGGATACTAAATACTTTTACTTTAATCCGCGTCCAACACAAATGATAATGAACATTAAAACCTTAACCGGCATACCAAATTTTCCGTCATATACATCAGGTCACTCAAATTTTAGTGCTGCTGCTGCTACAGTTTTAACCTATTTATTGCCTGATAGGGGAGCCAAGTTTACTGATATGGCAAATGAGGCTGCAATGTCAAGGTTGTACGGTGCTATACACTATCGCAGCGATTGTGATATGGGCTTACTAACGGGTGCAAAAGTTGGCCAATATGCAGTAGAAAGAGCTAAAACAGACGGAGCAGGAAATTAATAAGATAATGAAACTGTTTACAACCGAACAAAAAGTACACTACATATTACGCTTAGCTATCGCTATGTGTTTTATAGGCCATGGTATTTTTGGTATTATTACCAAAGAGATATGGTGTAATTATTTTGCTGTGTTTGGCATCCACAAAAACATGGCCTACACAATAATGCCCTATGTTGGTATTGTTGATATTTTCCTGGGTGTAATTATGCTGGTTTACCCTTTACGTGCCATTGCCTTGTGGCTGGTTGTGTGGGGATTGATCACCGCTTTTTTACGACCGGCTTCAGGCGAACCATTTGCGGAATTTATTGAACGTGCAGGGAACTTTGGCACTCCGCTAACGCTTTTAATATTATCAGGCGGGATAAAAAACTTGAAGCAGTTATTTATCCCTATTGATCCTGCGGAAGAGGTGCCTGCCGAAACAATGGAAAATGTAAGTCATTGTTTAAAGGTGGTAGTATTTCTGTTGCTGATGGGGCATGGGTGGTTAAATATCATCGAAAAGAAGGCTCTGCTTAATCAATATGCTTCACTTGGATTTCTGCACCCTGCTAAGGTTGCAATATTCGCCGGAGTTTTTGAAATAGCCGCTGCTTGTACTGTATTGATAAGACCTTTCCGTTCACTGTTGCTGTTATTATTCATCTGGAAAATTTCGTCGGAGTTATTCTATCCACACTATGAAGTTTTTGAATGGATAGAACGCGGGGGCAGTTATGGCTCAATACTGGCATTGTGGTTTGTAACTAAACAAGCACCCTCAAGTAGTATATCTTCTCTCAAAAAATTAATCAACATAAATTTATTTAACCAATTAAAATCCTGATAAACAGGTTAAGCAACCACATGCGTGTTTGCTGTATTAAATTTACATTTTAACAAACCATATCATTTTACAAATCATATTATGAAACTTACTTACAAATTCTTTATTGGAATTGCTATATACCTTTTATTCAATGTTAATAATGTAAACGCGCAAGGTTGCGTAGCTATAAGAAGCAACGGCTCGTTCTTTACAATGGAACACCCAATGCTTGATAGTACTATCTCAAATAAAAGTTGGGAATTCACAACATCATATCGTTATTTCAGGTCCTATAAACATTTTAAGGGTACCCAGGAACAAAAGCAGCGTCAGGTAATTGGCAATGAAGTAATTAATCATCAAAGCGCTATAGATCTTAACTTAACCCGCAACTTTAACCAGTACTGGTCAATATCTATAGGTGTTCCTTATCTTATCAATATTCGCTCGTCATTATATGAGCATGGTGGTAAGGAAAGACATAATTCTTATTCCCACGGATTTGGTGATATGCGCGTTATTGCTAACAGATGGTTATTTAACAGCCACACATCGCATAAAGGTAACATACAGGTTGGTTTAGGTATTAAACTGCCTACCGGAAGCTATAATTATATGAGCCACTTTTATAATGTAACCCCAACAGAACGCCCTGTAGATCA
>JAQBNZ010000254.1 GCA_028288285.1 Mucilaginibacter sp. | reverse complement strand
TAATTTGATAAACTGCTTTTCTCATAATGGGAAGTGATTAGCAGAAATTAAAAAGGCTTTGAATTGGTTAGTTAAAAATAGCTAATTTATTGGATTAAGAAAAGGCTGATCCCTTTCACCAAACTGGAGTATCATCAGACAGACAGGTGTAAACAAAAAAAGGACGGTTAAATAACCGTCCTTTGATATGATTTGATTTGAATACTAATCTTAAGTCAGTTTACGTTTTACTTCTACGTTTTCGTAAGCTTCAACAATGTCGCCAACTTCAATATTATTGTAGTTTTGGATATTTAAACCGCACTCGTAGCCGGTTGCAACTTCTTTAACATCATCTTTAAAGCGTTTCAACGAAGCCAGCTCACCTGTGTGAACAACCACACCATCACGAATAATGCGGATCTTGCTATTACGGGTAATCTTACCGTCTAACACCATACAACCTGCAATGGTACCAACCTTGCTAATTTTGAATGTTTCGCGTATTTCTACGTTAGCCACAATCTTCTCTTCAAAGGTTGGTGCAAGCATGCCTTCCATAGCCGCTTTAATTTCATTTATGGCGTCATAAATGATTGAGTAAAGTCTGATATCTATCTGTTCAGCTTCGGCCAGCTTACGAGCACCTCCTGAAGGACGTACCTGGAAACCTATGATGATGGCATCAGATGCAGAAGCCAGCAATACATCAGATTCAGAGATTTGACCAACTGCTTTTGATATGATATTAACCTGTATTTGCTCGGTAGATAGTTTAAGTAATGAATCTGACAATGCTTCAATAGAACCATCCACGTCACCCTTAACAATAATGTTAAGTTCCTTAAAGTTACCAACTGCCAAACGGCGGCCAATTTCATCAAGTGTAATGTGTTTCTGTGTACGTAAGCCTTGCTCGCGTTGTAACTGTAAACGTTTATTTGCAATTTCACGTGCTTCAACCTCGTTGTCTAAAGCGTTAAACTTATCACCTGCTGTAGGTGCGCCCTGCATACCTAACACCTGTACCGGTGTTGATGGCCCTGCAGATTCAACCCTTTGGCCACGCTCATTGGTTAATGCCTTAACACGACCGCTGTAGCAACCTGCTAAAATAGGATCACCTACTTTTAAGCGGCCTGCCTGTACTAAAATGGTGGTAACAATACCACGGCCTTTATCCAGCGCAGCTTCAATTACCGTACCTACGGCACGTTTATTAGGATTAGCTTTAAGCTCAAGCAATTCGGCCTCAAGCAATACTTTTTCTAACAACAGATCGATATTTAAACCTGTTTTAGCAGATATCTCTTGTGTTTGGTATTTACCACCCCACTCTTCAACCAAAATATTCATGGCAGATAATTGCTCACGTACCTTATCGGGGTTTGCGCCCGGCCTGTCAATTTTGTTGAAAGCGAAGATAATTGGTGCGCCCGCAGCCTGCGCGTGGTTTATGGCCTCGCGGGTTTGCGGCATCACGCTGTCATCAGCAGCAATTACTATAATTACAATATCTGTTACCTGTGCACCCCTTGCACGCATAGCGGTAAACGCCTCGTGGCCCGGTGTATCCAGGAATGTTATTTTTCCTTTATCATCCGGCAAAGTAACCTCGTAAGCGCCAATGTGCTGGGTTATACCACCCGCTTCACCGCCAATTACGTTTGTTTTGCGGATAAAATCCAGCAATGACGTTTTACCGTGGTCAACGTGGCCCATTATGGTCACAATTGGAGCGCGCGGTATCAAATCTTCAGGAGCATCTTCCTGGTCAAGGTTAGCTTCTTCGTCCTGTGGTTTTACAAACTCAACCTGGTAGCCAAACTCATCGGCAACAATGCTTAGGGTTTCGGCATCCAAACGCTGGTTAATAGACACGAACATACCCAGGCTCATACAAGTTGAGATAATTTGGGTAACTGACACATCCATCATTAACGCTAACTCGTTTGCCGTAACAAACTCGGTAACTTTTAATACTTTGGATTGTGCGTCCTGCTCCATTGCCAGTTCTTCGGCAGTTGCAGCTACATCATCCCGTTTTTGGCGACGGAATTTAGCACGCTGTGCAAACTTACCTGATTTACCTGCGCCGCTTAAGCGAGCAAGTGTAGCCTTTATCTGGTCTTGTATATCTTTTTCTGAAGGTTCTTCTTTAGGTCCGCCGCCTGTTGGTGCATTTCTGCCTCCTCTAAAGTCTGGCCTGTTACCACCACCTCCCGGAGGGCCTGCCGGCCTATTTCTGAAATCGGGACGGTTAGGATTAATAGTGCCGCTTGGTGGAGCCTGCTGTTGGCCGGTGTTACCGGCACCATGGCCCTGACCTTGGCCGCCACCGCCGCCTTGCTGGTCTTTACGTTTGCGCTTGCGCTTATGGTCTGCCGCATTACCTGCCGCATTTGATGACGAAGCTATAGGATTACGCTTAGGCGCGTTAACCGGCAATTGTATTTTACCAATAATTTTAGGGCCGCTCAAACGCTCGGCGCTTGCACGAATAACATCATTAGATTCGCCTTCTATAGGAACTGCCGGAGTTTCAACCACAACTATAGGAGCTACCGGTGTTTCGGCTACAAAAGGTGCAGGTGCAGGTTTTTCTTCAACCGGCTCTGGTGCTTTTGGTGTTTCAACAACTGGCGCTGGTGCAGGTGCAGGTTTTTCGGCAACCGGCTCGGGTGCTTTTGGCGCTTCAACAACCGGCTCAGGTGCTGGTGCAGGTTTTTCGGCAACCGGCTCTGGAGCTTTTGGTGCTTCAACAACCGGCTCAGGTGCTGGTGCAGGTTTTTCGGCAACCGGCTCCGGTTTAGGTGCCTCAACAGGTTTCTCGGCAACCGGAGGTTTTGCGTTTAAATTATTAAGGTCTATTTTACCAATTACCTTTACACCTGGTAGCGCATCACTGCGGTCGTCAGTTTTAGGTTGTACCGGCTCGGCCGGTTTAGGCTTATCAGCCGGGGCTGAAGTAAAATGGCCGGTATTCTTGATCAATATCTCTTCGTTCTCGAAATCTCTTGAACGTCTGTTCTCAATCGGTTTTTCAGGGGCCTGTCCGGGCTCCTCTTTCCTGATCTTACCAATACTGATCTGCTTGGCCTCCTCCTTAATAATTTTATCTACAGCAAATTCCTTTAACAGGGTTGTGTACATATCGTTATCCAGCTTGGCCATAGGCTG
>JAQBNZ010000010.1 GCA_028288285.1 Mucilaginibacter sp. | reverse complement strand
TGGTAAAAGTATTGCAAGCCAAGGGCCATACAGTAGGCTTTATGGGCGATGGTATTAACGATGCCGCTGCATTGCGCGATGCCGATGTAGGTATATCTGTTGATACGGCCGTAGATATAGCTAAAGAAAGCGCTGATATTATCTTACTCGAAAAAGACCTGATGGTTTTGCGCAAAGGGGTTATTTACGGCAGGCGTACGTTTGGCAACATCATCAAATATATAAAGATGACTGCCAGCAGTAATTTTGGCAACATGTTTAGCATGTTGGGTGCAAGCGCCTTGCTGCCGTTTTTGCCCATGCTGCCTATACAAATACTCATCAATAATTTATTGTATGATATATCGCAAATATCCATTCCGTGGGATAGTATGGATGCCGAATACATTGAACAACCCCGTAAATGGGATGCCAGTGGTATCAGCAAATTTATGATGATAGTGGGCCCAACAAGCTCAATATTTGATTACGCCACTTTTGCACTTATGTGGTTTGTGTTTAAGGCTAACTCGCCACAGCACCAGGGTCTGTTCCAATCGGGTTGGTTTATCGAGAGTTTGCTTTCGCAAACATTAATAGTACACATGATACGTACCCGTAAAATACCATTTATACAAAGCTGGGCAACGGCCCCTGTAGTGGCATTAACATCGGCAATAATGCTCATTGGCATTCTGTTACCGTTTTCGCCATTTACCGCGGCACTAAAATTGCAGGCTTTGCCATTTACTTATTTTATATGGCTAACGGTTATACTAATAGCCTATTGCTTGTTAACGCAAATGGTTAAAACCTGGTTTATTAAGAAATTTGATACCTGGCTGTAGCGCTTGCTACGGGCATTTTATTGGGATAATAATTTAATCTAAGATAAATTTAGACTTGTCTAAAATTTATCTTAGATTTGTCTAATAATAAAATAAGATATCACATGCTAAAATATATACTCCTTATTACCTTAATGTTACCAACTGTAACATTGGCACAAAACATAAAAGATTCAACCGAAAAATGGAACACCCATTTCCAGTTAACGGTTATTGATCAAAGTCACCCAAGCTTTAAGGCGGCTTATTCGGGTGAAAACAGTCTTAGCCCCGATGCCGAAGAGGCACTGTCATTAACAACAACTATTTATATTGGCCGCAAGCTGTGGAAAGGCGCAGCCGTGTATTTTAATCCTGAAGTATCAGGCGGGAGCGGTGTAAGCGGCGCAACGGGTATTGCCGGTTTTGCTAACGGCGAAACATTCAGGATAGGAGATCCAGCCCCGGCATTATATCTGGGCCGTTTATTTTTAAGGCAATATATCGCGTTAAGCAAAGATGAGGAACTTGTACCATCGGATAACAATCAGTTAAAAGAGTATGTACCTAAAAAACGAATTGTGATAACAGCGGGCAAGTTTGCCTTGTCGGATCTGTTTGATAATAACTCTTATAGTCACGATCCGCGTACACAGTTTTTGAATTGGTCGCTGATGAGCAACGGTGCCTGGGATTATCCGGCCAATACCCGCGGCTATACCGATGGTGTGGTAGTTGAATATATTACACCAAGTTGGGAAGTACGCGCCGCCGGTACATTAGTTGGCACCTACGCTAACGGCCCTGATTTTGATTACCATTTTTGGGATGCTTACAGTAACACGGTTGAGTTTGCCAAAAACATGAGTTTTAACGAACATAAAGGTAAGGTAAACCTGCTACTCTATCGTAACGTTACCAAAGCACCGGTTTACCGGGATGTGATCAACAATTACTTAAACCACAGCGATCCATCATTAGATGTTGTAAACGGTAAAAACTATGGCAACGTTAAATATGGCTTTGGCATTAACGCCGAGCAGGAATTAAGCAAATACCTCGGCGCATTCTTCCGCACCAGTTGGAACGATGGTAAAACTGCCACCTGGGCCTTTACCGAGATAGACCGGAGCATAAGCTTAGGCTTCAACTACAAAGGCGACCAATGGCAACGCCCTGATGATAATTTCGGCGTAGCTGGCGTTATCAACGGCATCTCAAACGACCATATCGATTTCCTGAAAATAGGTGGTTACGGCTTTATCATTGGCGATGGTAAACTCACCAATTACAGTACCGAAAAGATAGTGGAGGCTTATTACAGCGCCAAGATCAACAAAAACCTGTTTCTATCAGCCGATTATCAATTTGTAGCAAACCCGGCCTATAATGCAGACCGTGGCCCGGTAAGCTTGTTTGCCATAAGGGCACATATCGAATTTTAGCGATTTTATTGACACTGTATTAACTTAATATAGCGGCCATTTGTTGTAATTTGCTTGAATGAACGTAGCCCCGGCATCTGGAAAAGGAAAGGCCAATCCACCTAAATTAACTTTTAAGGAAAGGCTGGCCGCTCTTCGTAACCTTCCCGAGTTTTTTAAATTAGTTTGGCAAACCAGTCCGTGGATGACAATATGCAGCTTTATTCTGCGTATTGTACGGTCGGCGTTGCCACTGGCTATTTTGTATGTTGGTAAATTGATCATAGATCAAGTGGTTTTCTTAAGCCGTAGTCATGACACACAGTCGCATGATCGTATCTGGCAATTGGTGGCTTTAGAGTTTGGTTTAGCCATACTATCAGATGCGCTAAGCCGTGGAATTACATTAATGGACAGCTTGTTGGGCGATCTGTTTTCTAATAGCACCTCCATCAGGATAATGGCTCATGCGGCTACACTGGACCTTGACCAGTTTGAGGATTCTGTATTTTACGATAAGCTTGAACGTGCCCGCCAGCAAACCACAGGCCGTACGGTATTGCTTTCGCAGATCATGAGCCAGGTTCAGGATCTGATAACGATGGGCTTTTTAGCGGCCGGTTTAATGGTTTATAACCCCTGGCTCATTCTTTTATTGCTTATCGCAGTAATACCAGCATTTTTGGGCGAGTCGTATTTTAATGATCGTAGTTATGCGCTAACCCGTGGGCAAACTCCCGAAAGGAGAGAATTGGATTATGTGCGTTACCTGGGAGCAAGTGATGAAACGGCTAAAGAGGTTAAAATATTTGACCTGTCGGACTTCATCATTAACAGGTTTAAGACCCTATCCAACCAGTTTTATAAAGACAACAAGCGGTTGGCTTTACAAAGATCGGGCTGGGGTTTGTTTTTTGCTATGTTGGGTAGCGCGGGTTATTACGGAGCTTATGTAGTTATTATTTTAAGAGCCGTAAACGGAAGTACAAGCATTGGTGACCTAACGTTTTTGGCCGGATCATTCCGGCAGTTGCGCAGTTTGCTGGAAGGCATTTTAACTCGCTTTACGAGCGTATCACAAGGTGCTATCTATCTGCAAGACTTTTTTGAATTTTTTGAGATCGAACCAAAGATCACCCGGACTGACGATCCACGACCATTTCCTAACCCAATTAAACAAGGCTTTACCTTTGAGGGAGTTGGTTTTAAATATCAAAATGCCGAACGGTGGGCCAATCGCCATTTAAATTTCACGCTTAAGCCGGGCGAAAAACTGGCTTTGGTTGGCGAGAACGGGGCGGGTAAAACTACGCTTGTTAAACTATTGGCACGACTTTATGACCCAACCGAAGGAAGGATCTTATTGGATGGATATGATCTGAAAGAATATGACCTTGCGGAATTGAGGTTACAAACAGGTATTATCTTTCAGGATTATTTACGTTACCAGTTAACATTTTCCCAAAACATCGCGGTGGGTAATATTGCACAAGATAAAAACCGCGAACTGATCAAAGCGGCGGCTCATCAAAGTTTGGCAGATGAATTGGCTGAAAGATTGCCCGGTAAATACGACCAAATGCTTGGCAAGCGCTTTAACAACGGGGTTGACCTATCGGGCGGTGAATGGCAAAAAATAGCACTGGCCCGTGCCTATATGCGCGATGCGCAATTATTAATATTAGATGAGCCTACCGCGGCTTTAGATGCCCGTGCAGAATATGATGTTTTTCAACGATTTGCTAAACTAACGAAGGGCAAAACAGCCGTGCTGATATCGCACCGCTTTTCAACCGTGCGCATGGCCGATAGGATATTGGTGCTTGAACGCGGCGAACTTAAAGAAATTGGCAACCATGAAGAATTGCTAAAACTAAGCGGTCGTTATGCCGAATTATTCAATTTACAGGCGATGGGTTATCGCTAATAAAGTTTAAAAATTTCTCACAATAGCAAACACAACGCCCGCTATTAGTGCCGATATGGGTATGGTAATTATCCATGCCCATATTAAATTAATGGTAACACCCCAACGTACTGCAGATACCCTTTTGGTTAAACCAACACCAATAATTGACCCCACTAAGGTATGCGTTGTAGAAACGGGGATACCAACCCATTCGGTAGCAAAAAGGGTAACCGCGCCCGCTGTTTCGGCGCTAAAACCTTCGAGAGGGGTAACCTTGGTTATTTTGGTGCCCATTGTTTTTACGATCTTCCAACCGCCGCTCATGGTACCTAAAGCTATGGCCGAATAACAGGCAAGCGGTATCCACTCGGGCATAGCGGCTTTGGCAGGCAATGCACCACCGGCTATTAACGATATGTAAATTATACCCATTACCTTTTGTGCATCGTTACCACCGTGTGCAAAACTCAAGGCGCCGGATGATACCAATTGAAGCCGTTTAAACCAAACCTCGGCTTTTGATGGCTTCGCATTTTTACAGATGTGTAGCATAGCCGCATTAATGGCAAAACCAATAAAACTGCCTATAAATGGAGCTAAAAAAATGAAAGCTATGATCTGAATAATTGGTGCGGCGTTTATAGCACCAAGGGCATTTTCGTGCATAAACAAAGCGTTCGTCATACCCGCGCCTGCAAAGCCGCCAATTAGCGTATGCGATGAGCTTGACGGGATACCAAACCACCAGGTAATTAAATTCCAGGTAATGGCGGCAATTAAACCGGCCAAAATTACGTGCAGAGTAATAAAATGCTCGTGAACGGTTTTGGCCACCGTGGCGGCAACCTTATGATCTTTAATTAAAAAGTAAGCTAAAAAATTAAAGGCCGCGGCCCATAAAACAGCCTGTAGCGGGCTTAGTACTTTGGTTGATACAACCGTAGCAATGGAGTTTGCAGCATCGTGAAAACCGTTTATAAAATCAAAGCAAATAGCCAGGATAATTACAATAACCAATAAAAGCGACATGCTTATGCGTTTTTAACTAAGATAGTTTCAAGCACATTAGCAACGTCTTCGCATTTATCGGTAGCGGTTTCAAGGTTGGCCAATACTTCCTGATATTTGATGATATTTATGGCGTCTTTTTCGTATAAAAACAAGTCGGCAACGGCGCGGTTAAATACGTCATCGGCCTGGCTTTCCAGGGTATTTATCCGGGTGCACGAGTCGGCTATGCTTCGTATATTTTTAAGGTCTTTTAACTCTCTTACAGCTTTATCTATCTCAATGCTGCTTAAAAGTATCAGCTCGCTTAGTTTGATGATGGGCTGGGTTATTTTCTCAACCTTATATAAGCTCATTCGGTTTACAGTGCCTTGTATGTAATCGGCAACATCATCTATGGCGTTGGTTAAGGTGGCAATATCTTCCCTATCAAAAGGAGTTATAAAATTTTTGCTTAACTCAAGGTATATCTGGTGCGTTATTTCGTCGGCATGGTTTTCCAGCTTATCTATCTGGTTGTAAAGCTCTTCTCGCTTTTGCAGATCGGGAGTGTTTAGCGCTTCCAGCAAAACATTGCTCATCACTATTAAATTACCGGCAACCTGTTCAAACAGAGGGAAAAATACTTTTTTATCCTTTGGTACAAAATACTGGAATATGCTGTTTAACGACATTTTAAATTAATTATATACAAAGGTAAAGCACCCATGTTAAGTTAACGTTAATTCTTCAACACCGGTAACACTGGGAAAGGTAGCTGACGCACCTTTTGCAATGTAAACCCAAAAGTTGAGCCCAAACCCTCGGTACTGCGCACATTAATGGTTTGCTGGTGCGATTCGATAATGTGCTTCACAATAGCCAAACCCAATCCCGAACCACCTATCTGCCTCGAGCGGCTACTATCCGTACGGAAGAAACGCTCAAACAAACGCGGCAAGTTTTTTTCTTCAATACCTATGCCATCATCGGTAACTTCAACCAAAACCTGCTCGTGCAGATCATATAACCTGAGGGCTGTTATGCCACCTTCTTTGCCGTATTTAAACGAGTTGTCTATCAGGTTAACCAAAACCTGGCGTATCTTTTCCCTATCGGCATTTACCTGTACATTTTCATCGTACTTATCTTTGTAGATCAGCTTTATTTTGTGTTGTTTGGCTTTCAGCTCTAACGATTCCATTACCTCCCTGATCAGATCGTTTATCTTAAACTTGGTATAATTGATGGGTATCTCGCCCGATTCAAGTTTTGATATTTCGTCAAGATCTTTAACCAGATAACTCAGCCTGTCTACATTTTTGGAGGCTTTATCCAAAAACTGCTTCATCATAACCGGGTCGTCCATATCATCCTGTAAAGCCTCAATATAGCCTTGTATGGCAAATAATGGTGTTTTAAATTCGTGCGATACATTGGATAAAAAATCTCGCCTAAATTGCTCCTGTTTCTTCAGGTCCTCTATTTCCGATTTCTTTTGTTTGGCCCATTCTTTTACGTCTTTTTCAACATCGTTTATCGGGTCGCTGGTTACATGATCGCCAATGGCATCTTTGAGATCTTTACCAAGTTTTAGGTTATGGATGAGTTTGTAGATGATCTTAATTTTGGCAACAATGTATTTCTCGATAAGGTAATAGATAAAGATAAAACTGCTCACAAAACTCGCCGAAAAGGTAATGGCCACATCATACCAGCTGTGCCTGAAATAGTAGTTTACGATGGATATGGTGACGGCTACGGCCAGCGCATTAATTAAAACGAGTACACGGAGTTTCATTATTTACTATCGGGAAAATTAATTGTTGGATGTAAAGTTACGATTTGTAAATGATGACCTGCCACCTAAAAGCCCATTTCCACACGATTTTATAATTTGTTAACCCACTTTGCTGTAATAAGTTAACAAGTTCGTGCTTTTTAAAGCTCCGGCGAACGGATAATGGCCCATCAAACCGTGCCATTTTACTTTTGGTGAAGGTGTAAGCAATAAACACAACCCCGTAATACAGTAACCAATGCCTGTGCAGATCGGTTATAATAACCGCTTTTTTACTGCAAGCCATCATCTTTTTGATGAGTGCTACCCATTCCTCATCAGCAAAGTGGTGGGTGAACAAGCTGGAGAATACCACATCAAATTGATTCGGATATAATCCCGATGAGGAAGCGTTGGCCTCGTGCGATTCCCCTCTTGAGAGGGGCGAAGGGGTGTGTCCTTCGCCGCTTTGTGAACACACCCCTGCAACCGCACCGTCCTTCGCGCCCCCTCTCGAGAAGGGAATGGATACATCACTTAAAATAAAGCTGATGTTTGTGTACGGTGCCGCCTGCTTCCGTGCAAAGGCAACTGCCGAAGCTGTGGCATCCACTCCTGTTAGCTGAATATCCAGGCCTTCTTTTTTTGCCCATTTGGCTATGGCCCGCAAGGCATCGCCACCACCGCAACCCCAATCGCTTATATGGTTGTGGGTATTTATCGGTATTTGAGTTAAGGCTTTTATTAATGTTTTGTGCCCGCCAAATAGCGCGTTTAGCTTTTCTAAACCTTTAAGCACGGGTACTACCTCGGTATCGGGCAAACTAAAGTCGTCCATTATCTCCGGGTCGGTAGCGCGTTTGTTTAGGTTTACCATGAGGTTTAGGAGAATGGTTCACCATGCGTTTTGCTGATGAGGTAATCGGCAAGCGGAGGTAAGGCGTTCAGTGTTTTCAGGCTCAAAGTCGTCATGGCGTTTGCGCCAAATAGGCGTTGTAATTGTCGGCCTATCCAAAGCCTGCGGGCAAATTTGGTTTCCCATTCGCGGGTATAGGCTTGCTCAATTAAGTTTCGCTTGCGCGGATCAAAGCTACCGGGCTTATAGTATTGCAGAATAGTTTCCGAGAGTATCTTAGCCGAATGTATAGCCATCGTCATCCCGTTACCGCAAAGTGGGGCTATCATTCCGGCGGTATCGCCACTCATTAAAATGTGGTTTTCAACAGGCTGCTTTTTCTCGAATGATATTTCGTTTATCACTTCCGGCTTATCCAGTAAAAACTCGGCATTATCAAAAAGCCTTTTTAAATGCTCGTTTTTGCAGATGATATTTTGCTCCAACTCTTGTAAATTACCATACTTACGCAGATCATCCCGGTGGGCCAAATAGCACATGCAATACTTGTCGGCTTCAATTTTGCTAACGCCGCAGTAACCGTTTTTGTAATTGTTAAGTTGTATCACATCGTTCGGGAAATCGGCACGGATGTGAAACTTTACCGCCAGATACGGACTACGTTTGTAAAAAAAATCCCGCTTCAATTTCTGATCCAGGTTAGAGCGTTTACCAAACGAGCCAATAACCAAAGGCGCATTTAACACCTTACCGGGAATGCTTACCTCAAATTGTTCATCTTTAAAAACGATATCATCAACCTTGGTATCCAGCAAAAAGGTAACGCCTTCGGCTAATGCTTTTTTGTAGAGGTAATTATCGAAGGTATACCGGCTCAAACCAAAACCACCTAAATCCAGCTTTTTAGAAAGCACTGTACCCGATACCGCCGTAACCTGTAAACGGTTAATACGGGCCACATCCAAAGTGTTCAGGTCGATATCTAATCCCGAAAGGAAGGGGATAACCTCGTTGCTGATATACTCGCCACATACGCGATGGAATGGGTAACTCTTTCGTTCTATCACAGTTACCTGCAAACCGGCCCGGTTCAACAAAATAGCGTTGAATAACCCGGCTAATCCGCCGCCGACTATGATAACATCTGTCATGTTAATAATAGGATTTGAGTAATTCGGAAAGCGCGGCAAAAGAACCTGAAATCAAAAATGCTGTTTTATAAGATATATTCACTTTTAAAAAGCCAAGTATAAACTTCAATAACAGCCCGATAACTAAGGCTTCAGCTATTACTTCGCCAATGCCAATAAGTATAATCAATGGAACTATTCCATTTTGGCCTTCGGCAAGTACGGGCGTGCTGAAGAATAAAAAGAGGATAAGTAAGAAAAATTGAATTTTAAACCGTTTCATGGATTGAAGATAGCAAATCATTTTCCCGTTTCCAGTATCATGCCTTCAACGGTTAAGCCCGGGCCAAAGGCAAAGCTCAATATCTTTTTCCCGGCGTTCATGTCCGAGTTTAGTATCTTCTGCAATACAAACAATATGGTTGCCGATGACATGTTGCCGTATTGCTGCAATGTTTGGTAAGCCAATTCATTAGCTGCCGGGCTGATGTTCAAGGCTTCTTCTGTGGCTTCCAAAATGCTCCTGCCGCCGGGGTGTATGGCGAAGGCGTCTATCTGCTCAAAGCTTAAACCTGCTTTTTGTAAAACACGTTCGGTTAAAGGTTTAATGTGCTTTTTAATGTGTTTGGATACCTTGCTGGTCAGTTTCATTTCGAAACCGTAGTTGCCCACGTACCATCCCATATCATTACTGGCCTCGGGGATAAATTCCGAATAAAAATTATCGAGTAGTAAGCTTGGGCCTTTATTGCTCCGGTTTGCTTCATTCTCAACCAAAACAGCGGCAGCGCCATCGCTGAAAAGCGAATTAGCCACCCAATTATCCAATGTGTTTTCTTTTTGGAAATGCAGCGTGCAAAGTTCTACACTTACCACTAACACTTTGGCGGTTGTATCTGCACGGCAAATATAGTCGGCAGTTTTTAAGGCATTTATGGCACCATAGCAACCCATAAAGTTAATGCAGGTACGTTCGGTTTGGCGGTTTAGGCCAAGTTTTTCAACCAGGTCGATATCAATTCCGGGAGCATACATGCCTGTGCAGCTTACTGTAATTAAGTGTGTTATGTTTTGTGCAATATCACCACCAAAGGCTTCAAAACACTTTCTGGCGGCTTGTGTGGCAACATCGGCGGCGCATTGTTGGTATAACTGTAGGCGTTGCTGGGTGCGGGGGAAAGGTTCTAAGTTGTGTGATTTGCCAAAGAATGTATTCTGGTCAACATCATCAAAGGCAAAATCGGGGATAACTGAATACCGCTCATCAATACCCGAGCCATCGTAAATTTGCTTTAGCCTGGCGGCGTTGGTTGCATCCAAGCCAAAGGCCTTCACCATAAAATGGTAAATTGTTTGCTGTGGTATTTTATATTGCGGATTAGCTGTGCCAATGGCACTAATGCAACTGCCCATGTTTAAATTTAATGTTATTTAAAGGCAGTTTCAACGTTTAAGTTTACAGTAACTTCGTTTGATAACACCATGCTTTTATCGCCAACGGCAAAATCAAGGCGGTTAATTTTGAAGCTTCCTTTAAAAACAGCCGTACTGCCAGTAACTACATACGTAAAAGGTAACTCAACGCGTTTTGTTTTACCTTTAATAGTTACGTCGAATGTGCCAACATAGTTGCTTGCATTTTTAGCTTTAAACGAAACCGACTTCATGATAACCTTCGGGAAGTGTTCCACATCAAAATATTCCTCTTTTTTAAGGTGGGTATCGCGTGCGTCGTTATCCGAATTAATGGTATTTATATTAACCGCGGCTATAATGCTGCTGGTGCTTAAGTGATCTTTATCAAATAAAATAGTGGCCTCAAAACCGGCTATAGTGCCGCTGCTTTTAAAGCCCATATTTTTAACCTCGTAACCAACTTCGGATTTTGTTACTGTGTGTTTAGCCTGCGAGAAAGCGACAGATGTAGCGCAAAGCAATGCGATATATAAAACAATGTTCTTCATAAAATAAGTTTAATCAATAATCCAAACATAACACATTACCGCCAGTATTATTACATTAGCACATGCAAATTTTACAATCCATCATACCCAGCCGTTCGGCAATTGCGCACCTGCGTTTTGTGTTTTCGCTGTTTTTGATGCCGGTTTATTTATTTGCGTATAGCCAGGCAACCTTGATAGACCCCACAAGCGCCTTACTGGTTTTTTTAATATGGCACTTGTTAGCCTTCCCGGCGAGTAATGGCTATAATAGTTACTTTGATAAAGACGAAGAAAGCATTGGCCTTTTGGATAAGCCACCTGTAGTTGATATAAGCCTATATTATTTTTCGCTACTACTTGAGCTTGTTGCTTTTTTACTGGGGCTTTTAGTAAGCTGGGAATTTGCATTTGCCGTGTTGTTGTACGGTATTATGTCCAAACTATACAGCCATCCTAAAACCAGGTTGAAGAAGTACCCTATCATCAGTTTCCTCACCGTGTTTATCTTTCAGGGCTGCTTTGTTTATTTTACCACCTTTACGGCGATAACCGGCACAAGCTTGTTCAGCCATTGGAGTACCGATTTCATCATAGCCGGAGCCATATGCTCTTGCCTCATCGGCGCATCGTACCCACTAACCCAAGTTTACCAGCACGGCGAAGATGGCCGCCGTGGCGATATTACCATTAGTATATTGCTGGGTTACAAAGGCTCGTTCATTTTTTCGGGGGCGTTATTTGCTACGGGTATTGTACTCTCGTTTTTTTATTGGCAAAGCCATTTGCTGATGGATAATTTTTACTTTTTCCTCATTTGTTCGGCACCGGTATTTGTGTACTTTAACTACTGGTTTTACAAAGTAGGCCAATCAACCGCTAATGCCAATTACAAAAACGCTATGCGCATGAATTTTATTAGTGCCGGTTGTATGCTGTTTTACTTTGGGATGCTGGCGGTGTTGAGTGTGCATGCGGCGGTGTAAGGGCCAGCGATTATCTTGCTAAATCGAGCAGACGAAGTAATTCTTTATCTCCGATATCTGACTGCTCAGATTTATCATAAATAGATAGAAGAAAAATGGTGCTTGCGGTTATTGCAAAGTATGTGATAACACGTGCACCACCTGATTTGCCTTTTCCTTTTGAAGCAATAGCCAACCTGATTTTATAACAATCATTACCAAGTGATGTTCCTTTATCGGGATCAATTTTCAAATCTTTAATAAGATCAAGAAGCTCTATTTTTAAGGAAGGATATTTTTTGGCAAGACGTTTGAATTGTTTCTCAAACGGGGCAATGGTCGAAACATTAAAGCTCATTCAAAAAATCTTCTGCCGGGCGACCTTTAAGTTTTCCTGATTTTATAAGCGCAACATTTTTGAATGCTTTTTTGATTTCTTTTATTTCTTCAAAAAGTTCGGCATCGGGCGCAGATATAGCTTTAGCTTTATAATCATGTGTTTTAAGCATATCCATAAAACTCGCCACTTTATTATCAGCTATGTCTATTAATAACTTCATCTATACAAATTTAAAGAAATATATTATTCTTTCCAACTTACTCCCATCTCCTCAAACACAAAAGCCCACTTATCCGCAGCCTCGCTAATACTTTGTGCTGTTGATTTACCTGCACCATGCCCGGCTTTGGTTTCAATGCGAATTAATACAGGCGCGTTGCCGGTTTGATATTCTTGCAACCGTGCTGCAAACTTGAATGAGTGGGCGGGTACTACGCGGTCGTCATGATCTGCTGTAAAAGTCATTACCGCGGGGTAAACGGATGCGTTTAAAGCATGGTATGGTGAATAGCTATATAAATACTTAAACATCTCTTCGCTATCTTGCGCGGTGCCGTAATCGTAGGCCCAGCCAGCACCTGCGGTAAACTGGTTGTAGCGTAGCATATCTAACACGCCAACTGCCGGTAGCGCTACTTTAAATAGGTTGGGGCGTTGGGTAATAATGGCACCGACTAACAAGCCGCCGTTAGAGCCACCGGCAACGGCCAGTTTATTACTGGATGTATACTTGTTATCTATCAGGTATTCGGCAGCAGCTATAAAATCATCAAAGGTGTTTTGTTTTTGCAGTTTGGTACCGGCAATGTGCCAGTTTTCGCCATACTCGCCACCACCACGAATATTGGGTACGGCGTAAACACCGCCTTGCTCTAATAGGATAATGTTTGATAAGCTAAACGCAGGGGTTAAACTAATGCTAAACCCACCGTAGGCATACAGAAGTGTTGGGTTGTTGCCATCCAAAACCAAGCCCTTTTTATGGGTGATGATCATCGGTACACGCGTACCATCTTTAGAGTTGTAGAAAACCTGTTTGCTTTCGTAAAGCTCGGGGTTAAACTGTACACCCGATTTTTTATAGATATTCGAAGTGCCACTTTCAATATCATATTTAAATATCGTAGTTGGGTAAGTGTACGATGTAAACATAAAATACAATTCCTGCTCCGTTTTTTTCGCGCTAAAGCCATTTGCTGTGCCTACTCCCGGCAAGGGTATTTCACGTTCCAGTTTACCATCCATATCGTACTGCATTACCAGTGATGTGGCGTCTTTTAAATATTCGGCAAACAGTTTACCGCCGCCTGTGCTCGCGCTTAGCACGTTATCGGTTTCGGGTAACAGGTCTGTCCAGTTTGCGGGCTTGGCATTAGCAGCCTCAACGGTAACCACTTTATAGTTGGGCGCGTTTAGGTTGGTGAATATGTATAGCTTGCTATCTAAATTATCGATTACATGGCTTTGGCTATCAAAGTTATCTATGATGTTGATTATCGGGCTGTCTTGTTGGCTCAGATCCTGCAAATACAATTCGTTACCACTTGTTGATGTAGCTGCTGTTATCACCAAATAGCGTTCATCTTCGGTTAAATAACCGCCAATATAGCGGCGTGGGGTTTCTGTCCCACCAAAAACTACCTTATCATCTTTTTGTGGTGTGTTTAGTTTGTGATAGTACAGCGTATGGTGCTGCGTTAATCCCGATAGTTGGCTGCCTGCATCGGGTTTGGCGTAGGTGCTGTAGTAAAAGCCATGGTTGCCTTGCCAGGCTATGCCGCTAAATTTAATATCCTTTAAAACATCGCCAATCTGTATTTTGCTTGCGGTATGCATCACCACCACATCGCGCCAATCTGAACCACCGGCAGATAGTTGATAAGCGCAAAAACTGCCATCTTTACTAAAATCTATCCCGCCAAGGGAGGTAGTGCCATCTTCCGAAAAAGTATTTGGGTCTAAAAAAACTTCCGGTTCGCCATCGCGTAATTGCCTGTATAAAACCGATTGGCTCTGCAAGCCATTATTCTTATAGAAATAGGTGTAATCACCTTCCTTAAAAGGCGCACTGTATTTTTCATAGTTCCACAAACTTTCCATACGCTGGCGTATGCTTTCGCGATAAGGTATCTGGCCCAGATAATCCTGCGTAACCTTGTTTTGCTCAATAACCCAGGCTTTGGTATCATCGGCCTCATCGTCTTCGAGCCAGCGATATGGGTCGGGTACTTCGGTGCCAAAATAGTTATCAGTAACGTTGCCTTTTTTTGAATGTGGATATGGTAGGGGTTTGATGTTCATATTGGCAAGCTTGACCGGTGATTTTTTTGATTAGTGTGATGGCGTTGATTAACACGCGCAAATTTTTGCTAATATGATGGATTTTGCGTACATTGTATAGAATAGAATGAGGAATAAAACTTAAGAGTCCGATACCTGATCAACTCTTAGGTATACCTAAGAGTACCTAACGCATACCTAAGAGTTTATTGGGTATAAAAAAAGCAAAAACGTGCCTGTACTTAAATAAGGGAGGTTTTGAGAATAAAACAGTGTAAAATACCCAATAATACCTAAGAGCACTTTGATTTACGATTTGGGATTTACGAATTACGATTGGAAAAACTGTTGTTTCAAATACCCAATAATACCTAAGAGCTGATTTTAAGGAGCACGGTATTAATACTACGGATGGTTTTAATGAAATATGCGGCCAAAAATGTCTAAATCACACCAATCATTTTAATCATCAGTCAAAAACCCCTACTTTTGACCCTAATATAAAAAATGCCAGACCGTTATAAACTGTATTTCGCTTCAGATTTTCACCTGGGCACCCCTGATTATGCTTCGAGTCGCGAACGCGAGGATAAGATAGTGCGTTGGCTGGATATGATAAAGGCCGATGCCGCCGAGATATTTTTGATGGGCGATATATTCGATTTTTGGTTTGAGTATACCACCGTGGTACCCAAAGGGTATATGCGCCTGTTTGGCAAACTGGCCGAGTTAACCGATAGTGGCATAAAGCTCTACATGTTTAAAGGCAACCACGATATGTGGATGTTTGATTACTTTAAGCAGGAGCTTAACGCCATAATGATTGACAACGAGTTGAAGATAGAGCGTAACGGCAAAAAATTTTATCTGCACCACGGCGATGGCTTAGGGCCCGGCGATGGTAAGTATAAGATACTGAAAAAATTTTTCCGCAGTAAGCTGTGCCAATGGTTGTTTGAGCGCATACACCCTAATTTAGGTGTGGGGATAGCCAACCGATGGTCGCGCACGAGCAGGATAAACGGCAGCGCCAAACCTAATAAAGACCAGGAGCAGGAATGGCTGGTGATATATTGCCGCGAGCTGCTAAAAAAACAATACTATGATTACCTTGTTTTTGGCCATAGGCACGTGCCTTTGGATATACAGCTTGACGCCAATAGCCGCTATATAAACCTGGGCGAATGGGTAAACTATAATACCTATGCTGTTTTTGATGGCGAAAACTTAGATTTTAAGTATTTTGAAAAAGTTGAAGAACCTATTGCTTCGCTATAAATCTCTTTACAATTCGCTGAATTTATTATATGCCTTAAATTGCGTATTTTTGCATGTTTTTACAAGTTGTTGTATTGTAGCAAAAAACAAGCCTGATTGAGGAGAAAACCTCTGTTTAGGTTGTGAAATGGCACAAAGCTTGTAATAAGAAGCGGGGCTATAGTAACCTATGAACCACTGTAATTGATTCAAAAAAGAAGATGTTAGAGAAATTAGAATTAATATTTCAACGCTGGAAAACCGTAGAAGGCGAATTAAGCAGCCCTGATGCCATGGCTGATATGAAGCGTTTTGCCCAGCTAAATAAAGAATATAAAGACCTTGCTAAAATTGTTGACCAGTATAATATATACCGCAACATTATGAGCAATATTGATACCAATAAAGAAATTTTAGCCACCGAAAAGGATGAAGAGTTTCGGGAGATGGCAAAAATGGAGCTGGACGAATTGCTGGTAAAACAGGATGAGATAGAAGAAGTTATCCGTTTGATGCTGATTCCAAAAGATCCGGAAGATTCTAAAAACGCCATTATTGAGATACGTGGTGGCACCGGCGGTGACGAGGCTGCACTTTTCGCAGGCGACATGTACCGCATGTATATGCGCTATTGCGAAAAACGTGGCTGGAAGACGGAATTAGTAGATTACACCGAAGGTACATCTGGCGGCTATAAGGAAATTGTTTTTAACGTAATGGCCGAAGATGCTTACGGTAACTTTAAATATGAATCTGGGGTGCACCGCGTACAGCGTGTGCCTGATACCGAAACACAAGGCCGTGTACATACATCGGCTGCATCTGTAGTGGTATTGCCAGAGGTTGATGAATTTGATATTGATCTGCAGGTAAGTGACATTCGTAAGGATTTGTTTTGCGCATCAGGCCCAGGCGGTCAGTCGGTAAATACTACCTATTCTGCCGTACGTTTAACGCATATACCTACCGGTATTGTGGCCCAATGCCAGGATCAAAAATCGCAGTTAAAAAATTATGATAAAGCTTTAGGAGTATTACGTTCTCGTGTTTATGAAATGGAGCTGCAAAAGCACCTTGAAGAAACCTCTAAAAAGCGTAAAACCATGGTTGCCACCGGCGACAGATCAGCTAAGGTACGTACCTATAACTATCCGCAGGGCCGCTTAACTGAGCACCGCATTGGTTTAACTATTTATAATTTAACCGGTGTAATGAACGGCGACCTTCAGGAAATTATGGAAGCCCTACAGTTTGCAGAAAATGCTGAAAGGTTAAAAGAAGGTACTGCGGCTTAATGTTCAAAGTCTTTTATTTATAATGCAAAAGGGCACTCATTGGGTGCCCTTTTGCATTAATGGAAACTTCCTTTTCATGTTAATTTCATATTACCCAACTATTTTTGGTATAATGTAGTTACACTCGCATGCCATAATACGTATAGAATGTACACTACTTATTTTAACTGTATAAATTTTCATACCTATGATGGCAGTAAAGAAGTTAACGGGAAAATCAATCATATTAGGACGTGAAACACGTTTAATGGGTAACCGGTTCGAGATTAGTTTGGTTGCCAATGATCCTGTTTGGGCAAATGAGCGAATTGATAGCGCCATTAATGAAATTAACCGGGTTGAAAAACTGTTGAGCACACTTACCGAAGACAGCAAGATTAACGAGATTAACCGCAATGCAGGTATTAAACCAGTGTATGTGGATGCAGAAATTTACAGGCTGATAGACAGGTCTCTTCAAATATCTGAACTTACTCACGGCACCTTTGATATTAGCTATTCTACATCGGCTACCGATGGTAAAACATCAAAAAATAAAACATCTTTCACTAACTATAAAAATATTGTATTGGATGCCGCCGCACAAACCGTCTTTTTAAAAAACAAAGGGATGCGCATAGGCTTTAGTGCCATTAGCAGGGGTTATGCTGCAGACAGGGCTAAATATATTTTACAAATGCAGGACGTTAGCAGCGGCGTTATTAACGCAGGCGGCGACTTACTAAGCTGGGGCCTGCAACCTGATAATACTCCATGGACCATTGCTACAGCAGATCCGCAGCAAGCCGGGCAGCCTTATGCTAATATGAACATTAGCAACATGGCTGTAGCCACTTCTTTAAATGTTGACAAGTATAACACCACAACTAATAAAAACACACGCAACATTGATCCTGCAAATGGTTTTCAGGTTAGCGAAATAAAAAGTGTAAGTATTATTACACCTGGTGCAGAATTGGCCGATGCTATGGCAACACCTATTATTGCAATGGGTATAAATGCCGGTTTATATTTAATAAACAAGCTAAACCAAATGGCATGTATCATAATTGATGATCATTCGCGTGTGTATACATCAAAAGATATTAACTTGGTGGCCTAAGACCTGTATAACTTATTGTATTTTTAATTAATTTAGTTTCACTAAAATTTGGTGCACTTTTACCTTGTATTAATTATTGATAATATAACCTGCAAATTGCCTGATATTTGCACAAATAATTAAGCATATTCTTTTCTTCCTCTCAATGATAAAGTGGTTTTTGTATATTGTACTCTTAATGATATTCGCACCACGCTTGTCATCTGCTAACAATACTGGCTTTCGCAACTTTTTTGGTGATAATATATCTCTGAATGCTAATTATGCGTTACAACGTGATACTGTTGCAACAAAAACCGCTAAGCAGCGTCAGGTAGAAGAAGAAAAAAAGAAAATCAAGGAGATAGCTAAGGCTAAAAAAATGCCAAAGCCTGAAAAAGTTGAGGAGGTAGATCCTAAAAATACTAAGCCCAAAAGGCAACGCCGCCCTGATGGTTTAGAAAGACCACCGGAAATACCAAGAAGAAACAACAATTAATATGATTAAAACAGAAATTAGTTATCAATGAGATACTTCGGCGCACTGCTTTTTATAATGCTCTGCAATGTACTTAACGCGGCCCCGTTTAAACCGGCACTTATTGCGTACAGGGATAATTACGCAGTGGATACTGGCGCTATTGTCAAAAAAAATTCAGCCTCTGCAGGTATAAGCTATGGTAGCGATGCACTCTTTTTTGGGCGTACAGGCCCTATCAAGTACCCTTTTATGGCTGCCGATGTAATCTTTAATTATAAATCGGGCTTTTTTGTATATGGCTCTGCTTTAAAGGTTTTGGGTTATAAGCCGGTGGTTGATGAGGTTGATGTTGGCGGTGGTTATTTTTATCGTTTATCTAAAAAATTCACCGGCACCATAAGCTATACCCGGTTCATATTTAATAATGAATCAGAGATCATAAAATCGGCATCATCAAACGATATTAACTTTAAAAACTCTTATGATTGGAAGTATCTTAAAACAAGCATCATAGCCGATTACCTGTTTGGCAAATCATATGACTTTTTTACAACTATAAGCAATTCTAAATACTTTGAGAGCAATTTCAGTGTTTTTGATGATACGGATTATTTGTCTATCAACCCAACATTTAATATTATACTGGGCACACAAAACTTTGTTCAACGATATTCAATAGATCATCAATATCAATTGCAAGCTGATAATATTTACATCCGCAATGAAAATGGGGAGCATGCCCGTTCAAATGCCAAGTTTAACGTGCTTAACTATAGCTTTAAAGTGCCATTGGCTTACAACCGGCCGCATTATACGTTAGAGGCTTCATGGAGATATTCCATGCCGGTAAATGTGGAAGGTACTTTAAAAAATCACCGGGAATCTTTCTTTAATTTTACCTTTTATTACGTTTTTTATTAACGCCTGAATGAATGTTTTAATTATAGAGGACGAAAAAGCCCTTGCTTATGAAATTGAACTATTTTTATCAAAAAATAATTTCATTTGCGAGGTGTGCTTTAATGGCAAATCTGCATCAGAAAAAATAGCCGTAAATCTTTATGATTTTATCCTGCTTGATCTTGGCCTGCCAGATTATGAAGGCCTTGATTTGCTGAAAGAGGCAAAAAAGAGCAATCCCGAAGCAGCATGCATTATTCTTACCGCCCGTGCCGAAGTTAACGACCGGATTAAAGGATTAGATCTGGGCGCCGATGATTATCTGCCAAAACCGTTTTCTCTTTTAGAACTGCAAAGCCGCATGCAGGCCATTACACGCAGAAAGTTTGGACTTATAAATCATATTGTTGAACTGGATGGCTTTTTGATAAATCTTACCGACCGAAATATTGCATATCAAAATAGTGCTGTTAGCAACATCACTAAAAAAGAGTTTGACCTGATAGCTTACCTGCTCTTACATAAGAACCGTACCCTTAGCCGGGGGCAGCTAAGCGAACATATTTGGGGCAGTATTATTAATGATGATTACGACTCAAACTTTATTGACGCGCATATAAAAAACATCCGTAAAAAATTAAGTGTATACGCCCCTGCAGACTGGCTTGAAACAGTACGCGGATTAGGTTATCGTATAAAAACAAACCTTTAGTGTTGAATCTTAAAACAAAACTTACGCTGTTTAATGCCATATCAAAATTGGTTATTGTAACCCTTTTTGTGTTGTTGCTACCCTCTATAATTGAAAACATTAATAAAAACTATGCCGATAATCGTTTAGTAAAGCAAAAGAACAAGCTTTTACAAATTGTTAAAGAACGTGGCATTAAAACATATATTGAGGATGGCGAAAGCTACGGCAGCTACCTGCCCCTTAAAGAAGAATATATTAGTTTGGATACTGTTGAGAACGGCTATTTTTTAGATACCATACAAGATGAACAGCGCCTGGTTGAGCGGGATACAATAGATTACCGCATTTTGAGTCATACATTTGTGGTAGGCAACAAAACATATTTACTGGAAATAGGTAAAAGCATTGAAACCATTGGCGAAACCACCGGGCCATTACAAAACATTGCGCTTCAAGTATTGCTCGGTATGGTATTGCTCACTATTTTGGCCGATGTATTATATGCTAACTACATTTTAAAACCGCTTAGTCTTATTATTAAAACCAAGTTAATAGGCAATAAGTTCCCCACATTTACATCTTATAAGGAAGTTAAAACCAGCACTTCCGATTTTCAGCATTTGGATTTCAGCATCTACCAAATGATAGAAACTATTGAACAGGCTTTTCAAAAAGAGCGGGAATTTATATCTAACGCATCGCATGAGTTAATGACTCCTATATCTATACTGCAATCAAAAATTGAGAATATGTTTGAGCAGGAAGATATTGCCGATGAGCTAAAAGTGCGTATGCTTGAAATGCAAAAGATCTTAAATCGCTTAAAAAGCATTACTAAAACCTTACTGCTGATATCACAGATAGAAAACGACCAATTTTTAAAAGAAGACAAAATATCTGTAGCCACACTATTACAGGATGTATATGACGAAATTTCCATACGCCTGCAGGAGAAAAATATCAGTTTAGAAATATTAATAGCTGATGATGTAGAGTTAATTAATGTAAATAAGTTTTTGCTGTTTAATCTGCTGTTTAACCTGGTTAATAATGCCATAAAATATAACCGCCCAAACGGCACAATAAAAATAACAGGCAGTTTAGAAAAAGCTGGTTATACTATAAATATAGCCGATACCGGCATAGGAATAGACACGGAGCAACTACCCTTTATCTTCCACAGGTTTAAAAAAATCCGTCAATCATTATTGCAGGATAGCTTTGGTCTTGGCTTGCCTATAGTAAAATCTATAGCTGCGTTTCATGATATTAATATAACGGTAACATCAGAGAAACACATCGGCAGCACTTTTACCTTACAAATACCACAAAATCTCATACAACCTTCCTGATCCCTCGCTTTTTGATGTACTAAATAGCATGCAACCATAAAATTCATTTGATTTTGTGGATATATTTAAAATCTATTTATTTCGTAAATATTAAAAAAATGTTGCCATAGTAATATTATTTTTAGTACATATCATATATATATTAATAATATCTTTTATTGAGTTTTGGCATTTGCTTTGCAAATACATTATTATAAAACACACACTTTTAAAAAATCATGAAGACTTTAAAAATAAAGATAGCTACGTTAAGTATTGCCATAGCATCATTAGGCATTTTAGGCACCGGTTGTAATTCACTTACTAAAACACAAAAAGGCGCGGCAATTGGTGCTGGTGCCGGCGGTACTATTGGTGCTATTATTGGTAAATCTGCAGGTAACACTGCCTTAGGAGCTATTATTGGTGGTGCCGTTGGCGGTACTGCCGGTGCTTTTATTGGCCGTAATATGGATAGGCAAGCTGCCGAAATTAAGTCAACCGTACCGGGTGCAACCGTTATTCGCGAGGGCGAAGGTATATTGGTTAAGTTTGATTCAGGTATATTATTTGATACCGATAAATCTGACTTAAAAGCTGCTGCACGTACTAACCTGCAAAACCTTTCAAAATCACTGGTAAACAATCCACAAACAAACATCCTGATTATTGGTCATACTGATGATACCGGGTCTGACGCACACAACATGGATCTTTCTGTAAGGAGGGCCGAATCTGTAAAATCATATATAGCTGCAGGAAATGTAGCGAATTCAAGATTAACAACTTCGGGAAAAGGTGAAACTGAACCCATTGCTGCTAACACTACTGCCGATGGCCGCTCACAAAACCGCCGTGTAGAAATAGTGATTGTTGCTAATGAGCAAATGAAGGCCCAGGCCAAAAATGCACAATAGTTAATTAATATAGAGTTCGTTAATAGTTTCAAGAGGCCCCATGCTGCAAAGCTGGGGCTTTATTTTTGAAAATGCATTTTCAAGGTGCTACCCACAAAAAATCCCGCCGGGACTAATGGCAATACAGTTTTTCATGTACCATAGGCACATTTGGTGGGTAGCAATGTTTGTTTGCATTTTACCAAGCGTTCCTAAGGAACGCCTCGTGTGTTCTTTGCGCTTTTCTACCCACCAAAAGTCCCGCCGGGACTAATAATACAATTTTCATGTGCCATAGGCACATTTGGTTGGTAGAATGTTTTTGTACATTTGCCGCATGGCATCCATCAAACCATCAGTACCAAAGGGCACCCGCGATTTCTCTCCTGCCGAAATGGCTAAACGTAATTTTATTTTTGATACCATTAAAGGCGTATTCAGGAAATACGGCTACCAGCAAATTGAGACCCCGTCAATGGAGAACCTGAGCACCCTTACAGGTAAGTATGGCGATGAAGGGGATAAGCTGATATTTAAAATATTGAATAGTGGTGATTTTTTAGCGAAGGTTGATGCTAATGCACTTGAAACACGTAACTCACAACAAGCTACCAGTTCTATCTCTGAAAAAGCTCTCCGTTACGATCTTACCGTACCATTCGCGCGTTACGTGGTACAGCACCAAAACGAAATAACATTCCCTTTTAAGCGTTTCCAAGTGCAGCCGGTTTGGCGTGCAGACAGGCCACAGAAAGGCCGTTACCGCGAGTTTTACCAGTGTGATGCTGATGTGGTGGGTTCGGCATCATTATTAAATGAGGCGGAATTTATAATGATTTATGACGAAGCCTTGAGTCTTTTAGGACTGAAAGATTTCACAATTAAAATTAATAATAGAAAAATACTATCAGGGATTGCTCAAATTATAGGTAAAAGCGATAATATTATTGATTTAACCGTTGCCATAGATAAACTTGATAAAATTGGCATGGATGGCGTTGTTAAAGAGTTGATAGAGAAAGGATTTACCCAAACAGACATCAATAAATTGCAACCCGTGATTTTATTAGAAGGCAGCAACGATGAAAAGCTGGCCAGCCTGCGCAACGCTTTAAAAGACTCACAGATTGGCCTGCGGGGATGCGATGAGATACAAACCGTTTTCAATTATATTGCAACTTGTGAACTACGAACTGCAAACCTGGAGCTTGATATTACCTTAGCCCGCGGATTAAATTATTATACAGGGGCTATTTTCGAAGTAAAAACAAACGAAGTTGCTATGGGCAGCATAGGCGGTGGTGGCCGTTATGACGACCTTACCGGCATGTTTGGTTTAAAAGGCTTAACCGGTGCTGGTATCTCTTTTGGTGCCGACCGTATCTATGATGTAATGGAAGAGCTAAACCTTTTCCCGGCATCTGCAGAGCAAAGCACGCAGGTTTTAATTTGCTGCTTTGAGCCACAGGGCGAAACTTACGCCCTGCCACTATTACAAAAATTACGCAACAAAAATATCAATGCGGAGTTGTATCCGGCTGGCGCCAAAATAAAGAAGCAAATGGAGTACGCAAATAATAAACAGGTGCCTTATACCATCCTTATTGGCAGCGACGAAATGCAAAGCGGCCTGTTAACTTTCAAAAACATGGAAAGCGGCGAGCAAGAAAAATTAAGCGCTGAAGATATTTTAGAAAAGCTGGGTAATAAATAATTTAAAAACGAAGCTGTTAATTTAAACACACCCTAAAGGTTGTTCCTTTGTCTAATTCGCTTATTACCTCTATGCTTCCTCCGAAAGATTCAACCTGGTTTTTAGTAATAAAAAGCCCCATGCCTTTAGCATCATGGTTGCCATTAAAGGTTTTGTACATTCCAAACAACTGGTCGCCATATTTCTTAAGATCAATACCAATTCCGTTATCTGTAACAACAAACCCGTATTTACCTCCCGGCATATTAAAATAGCTTATAGTAACTTCGGGTTTTCGTACTAACGACCTGTATTTGATAGCATTACTCAATAAATTAAATATTATGCTTTCCATATAAGCAGGACTATAAATCAGCTTACAATCAACAGGTATACGGTTATCAATCTTAACATCCCACCTGCTAATGTCATTATGCAGCAATTCTATAGCCCTGTTAAAATAAGTGTGCAGGTTAATTTCACTGGTTTGAATATCAATATTTGTTTGAATAGATACTACTTCGTTTAGGTTAGCTATAGTATCATTTAACTGCTCAGATACTTGTTTAAGGTGGCCCAAAAGTTCTTCTCTCTCATGGTTACTTGTAGATGGATCATTTAAAATATCCATTATCATCTTAAAATTACTGCTATGAGTACGGAGGTTGTGCGATACAATATAAGCGAAGTTAAGTAAGCGATTGTTTTGCCCGCTTACCATATCCAGTGTATGCCTTAACCGTTCTTCCTGTTGTTTCTGTTCGGTTATATCTGTATGCGTACCAATTATTCGGGCGGGCTTACCATTCTCATCATATTCTATAATCTTGCCCCTGTCCAAAATCCATTTATAGGTACCATCTTTACATAATACACGATGCTGATTTGAATATATATTTGTTTCCGCGTTAATATAAGCCTTTATATCAGTTATGTATTTTTCCCTGTCATCAGGGTGCACTTTTCTTGTCCAAACGCCAGGGATATTATCAAATTCGTAGGGCTCATATCCTATCATTCGTATACATTGTTCAGAATGGAATATAGTATTGTTGAGCAGGTCCCAATCCCAAATACCACCACCCGAGCCCTCAGATGCGAATATCCATCTGCGTTCGCTTTCCCTAAGCGCAACATCAGCATTTTTCCATTCTGTAATATCTTTAACCTGGGAGACAAAGTATAGCGGCTCATTATTTTGGTTATGCACTAATGACACATGCAACGATATCCAAATTATGCTGCCCCCTTTTGTGAAGTATCTTTTCTCCATTTTATAGGAGTTAATTTCACCGTTTAAAGTTTTCTGCATCAGGTCCAGATCTTCTTTAAGATCATCAGGATGCGTTATTTCCTGGAAAGTTTTTTCGAGGAGTTCAATTGCTGTATATCCCAGCATATCGCATACGCTTTTATTCGCTTTTAAAAACTTCCCGTCTGTTGATACCAGCATCATACCAATTGGCGAATATTCAAAAGCGTTTCTAAATGTTTCTTCGCTAATCTTTAGGGTTTGCTCTGTTTTCTTTTTCGCAGTTATATCAATATGGCAACCTACCATCCTTATAGGTTTGTCGCCATCCCATTCAATTACCCTACCGGTAGTGTTGATCCAAATTATTGAGCCGTTTTTGTGTTTATATCTTACCTCTAAATTAAATGCCTTACTGCCCTTACTTTCAAAATGCCCGGCTAAACGTTTATCCAGCCTGGCTCTATCATCAGGAACAACTAACTTTTGCCAGCTAATTATAGTGTTTGGCAATTCATTATCATGGTAACCAAATATTGCTTTAAATGCAGGGCTTAAAACAATCTCACTTTCTTTAATATGCCAATCCCAATAACCGGCCACCGTTTCTTCGAGAATAATTTTATAAATATCCTTCATTTATAGTTGGGGAATAACATAACTATATGTACGTAAAATAATAAAAATTGTTCATCAAAATATCATCATAGGCTCCTATTAATAAATTTGATAACCTATATACAGGAAAGCCCGATTGGAAATTAGTTTAATGTCTTTTTCACATTTTAAAGTGCCACATTAAGTTATCCGAAATAAACATTATATTCGATTAGCCTAAACCTAAGCCTATATGAACAAAGTTTTTACTCTGCTCTTTTTATGCCTTTCTGTATTTTTTGCAAAGGCACAAACTACTCCAACAACCCAACCTTACGGCAAAATTGATATTGCCGACCTCGAATTGAAAAGCTGCGATTTTGAAAAAGACGCTAATGCTATGGTGCTGTTTGACAAAGCCAATGCCTATTATGATGCCAATCTTGACCTTGCGATGGAAAGGCACAAGCGCATAAAAATATTTAATGATAACGGAAAAAACAAGGCAAATATCCGTATTGAATATACCAGCGGCAATCATTATGAATACATTACAGGAATACAGGCCCAAACCATTAACATGGTTGATGGCAAAGCCGAAATAACCAGACTCGATAAAAAACTAATTTACACCGAACGGATAGACAAGCTACGTTCTGCATTGGTTTTTAGTATGCCCAACGTAAAGGCCGGCTCAATTATAGAGTATAAATATCTTTGGAACACAAACTCGATAAGTAACTTCCCTGATTGGTATTTTCAGGATAAAATACCAATCAGGTATAGCGAGTTTACTACCCGAATACCCGATTTTATGTACTTTAAAATAAAAAGCAACATCAATCAGCCATTAGTAAAATCTACACGCACAGGCGAGGGAAGAAGCACAGGAATAGGCAACGGTGCTATATCTTACTCCCTTGATGTTGAAACCAGGGGGCTTGCCAATATAAATTCACTGCCCGATGAGCCTTATATGTCTTCAGATGCTGATAATTTACAATCAATTGTTTATCATTTAACCTCAATAACCCCTATTGGCACACTTCACAAAAGTTTTTCTGACACATGGGCAAAAGTTGGCGGCATACTTGCAGATGATGAAGATTTTGGGTTGCAGTTAAAAAGAAAACTAAGCGGCGAAGACGCTATAATAGCCAAAGCAAAGTTATTACCTAATGCCATTGACAAGGTTGAGTATATTTTTAACGAGGTAAAAAACAATATAAAATGGAACGGGGTTGACCGTTGGTATACAAACGACGGCACAGTAGCTGCATGGGAAAAGAAAACGGGCAACTCGGCCGAAGTAAACCTCATATTATATCATTTACTTAAACAATCAGGAGTTAAAGCATACCCCATGGTAGTGAGTACCCGCGACCATGGAAAAGTGACCCGGTATTACACCTTTTTATACCAGTTTAATCGTGCAGTAGTTTATGTTAATCTTGGGATGGATAATACACTTGTGCTTGATGCCACCAGCAAATACAACACCTACAATGAAACACCTGCCAATTTACTTAATTCTGATGGCCTTTATATTGATAAGGAAAATAAAAAGTATGATATTATTTACCTGAGCAATCAATCTCCAGTAAGGCAGGTAACCGTAATTAATGCCGATATTAAAACCGATGGCAAAATGGATGGCACTGCACAAATTCATAGTTTTGGTTATAACCGTGTTAATAGTATTAAACATTTTAAAACAGACGGGGAGAAAAAATACACCGACTTTTTAAGAGACAACAACAACAGCCTGAAAATTTCGCAGTTAAAGTTCGAGAACATGGAAGCTGATACCCTGCCATTAATGCAGAACATTAACTTTAATCTTGATTTGACCGGATCTGATGATAATTACATTTATTTTAGTGCTAACCTTTTTACCGCATTACGAAACAATCCGTTTTTAAACACCAGCCGCACTACTGATATTGAATTTGGCTATCTTAATAATTATGCTTTAAGGGCAACTTTTAAAATCCCGGCAAATTATAGGGTTGATGCCTTGCCAAAAAGCGTAAACATGGTAATGCCGGATAGCAGCATTACTTTTAAACGTATTGTAGTGAGTGATGGTGAAATGATAGCTGTACGTTATAATATTGATTATAAGAAAAGCACTTTTGAAAAAGAGAACTATCCGGAGTTTTATGATTTCTGTAAAAAAATGTATGAAATGTTAAACGAGCAAATTGTACTTAAAAAATCATAACTGCAAATGAAAAATTTGTACATAAAAAGCTGGCTATGTGCAGCAGCCTTGTTAGCAACATTTAACGTTTATGCGCAAGATAAAAAGGTAACGAAAGACCTATACATAGCCACCGGCATACCCGACTCTTTGAAGGATGAGGCAAATGCAGTTGTTAGGTATTCATCTGATGAATTGATTGTTAAAGGACCGGGCAGGGTTATAGAAAGGCATCATACCATTATTACCGTTTTAAATGAAAAAGCCGACGATGAAGCACAGTTGGTTTTATATTACGATAAAAAATTTAACAGTATAGGCAGTGTTGAAATGGTTGTTTATAACGCGGCAGGTGTACAATTAAAAAAATATCATAAAAGTGATATGTATGACAGATCTGCAGCGGATGGAATGTCAATCATAACAGACTATCGTTTATTGGTATTAGGGCATACTATTGCATCATACCCGGCAACTATTGAGGTAATTTATGAAACAAGTAAAAACAGCTACCTTGATTTGGGCAATTGGCATATTCAGGAGCCTGAAAAATCAATCCAATATGCGGAATATAAAGTTTCTGTAACGCGGTCTGTTGGATTTAGGTTCAAAAACAAAAACACAGGCATCAAACCAGAAAAAGCCCTTGCTGATGACATGGAAAATTATATCTGGAAGGTGCAAAATATCAAAGCTATAAAACCCGAAGAAGATGCGTTATCATGGCAAGTCTTTCCCAAAATATCATTTGCCGCTAATTCCTTTTTGTATGGCGGCATACCGGGAGATATCAGTAACTGGCAAAACTATGGAAAATGGCAGCAAGCATTAAATGCTGATGTTAACTCGCTTAGTCCACAACGTGTTGAAGAAATAAAAATAATGACTGCCAACATTACATCTGATAAAGAAAAAGCAAAATTCCTTTATGAGTATTTGCAGCGAAACACACGTTATGTAAGTATACAGTTAGGCATTGGCGGCCTTAAACCCTTCCCGGCAAGTTTTGTTGACCAAAAAAAATACGGCGATTGTAAAGCACTTGCAAACTATATGTATGCCTTATTAAAAGCGGTTAATATTCCGTCTTATTACGCAATGGTTAGAGCGGGCACTAATGAAGAACCTGCCGATCCTTCTTTCCCTGCCGATCCGTTTAATCATATCATACTATGCGTACCTTTTAAAAGCGACACCACCTGGCTTGAATGCACAAGCAGCACCCACTCGTTTGGTAAACTTGGGCCATTTACCGAAAATAGGAACGCCCTGTTAATTACCGAAAATGGAGGCAAATTGGTTAACACACCAAAAAGCACAGGGGTTGATAACCAATTTAATAGCGAAGTACATCTTATTTTAAACGCCGACGGGGGAGCCAAAGTAAAGGCAAAAATTTTAAGTACCGGCGAATATCGCTCTGATTATATTGGCATGGCCGCTTTAAAAGCCGATGATCAAAAGGAGTATTTAATACGGACGCTCAACATGAAGCAGCCATCGATATTTGAATATAGTATAGGAGCTGATAAAGAAGGTGTAAAAGAAGTTACGCTTGAACTTGAGTTTGATAAGTTTTGTGATATAATAGCAGGCAACAAACAATTTTACCGGCCACGGCTTTTTGATTTGTGGAAGACAACATTACCCATCTTAGAAAAACGCAAAAGTGATTTTTACTTTGACCAGCCTATGCAAAAAGCATGTGTAACTACTATTGAATTACCCGAAGGCTTTGAAGTTGAAACTTTACCCGCCAACCAAAGCCTTAAATTCAGCTATGGTAATTACGAGGTGAGCTATACCTATAATGCTGCCAAAAACCAGGTAATAAGTACCGCTAAATTCAACCTTACAAACCAGGTTGTACCCGCTGCAAAATATAATGAAATGCAGGTGTATATGGATAATATAGCCAAAGCACAAAATAAAAAGTTGGTTATACGCCGTAAGGCTTAAATTTGCCGGGATGATATTCCGGCTTGATGAACGCTTAGTATTCCCTAACCCGGCCCTTGCAGAGGAGGACGGCTTACTGGCAGTAGGCGGAGACTTGTCTGTTGATCGCTTATTGCTGGCTTATCAGAATGGTATATTCCCGTGGTACAGCAATGATGAACCTATCCTGTGGTTTTCCCCGCATGAGCGATTTGTATTGTACCCAAATGAGTTAAAGGTTTCTAAATCAATGAAACAGGTTTTACGATCAGGCAAATTAACGGTTACCACTAACCAATGTTTTAATGAGGTGGTTGGGGCCTGTTCATCTGCCAAACGCGAAGGGGATGGCACCTGGATAACAGCCGATATGAAAGCGGCTTATGCCCGGCTTCATGAATATGGCTATGCACACTCGGTTGAGGTTTGGCAGGATAATAACTTAGTGGGCGGTTTATACGGTGTACATGCAGGTGATGTTTTTTGCGGCGAAAGTATGTTCAGTAAGGTGAGCAATGCCTCAAAAACCGCTTTAATATGGTTATGCAACACAGGCAAATTCAAGTTAATAGACTGCCAGGTACACACCGAACATCTGGAAAGCATGGGCGCACGCATGATTCCCCGGGAAGAATATATAGCCATTCTGCATAAAAGCAGCGCTTAAACATTAGTTTTGTAAACAGATGGAGCAACCCAACATAAAAGAACGTATAATTTTAGGAATTGACCCCGGAACTGCAGTAATGGGTTATGGATTGGTGCTTGAAAAAGGCCCTAAAATGGAACTGATAAGCCTGGGTGTGGTTAAAATGGATAAAATTGACGACCACATGCTTAAACTACAGCGCATATTTGAAAAAACAGTTGCCTTAATTGATAATTACAAACCCGATTGCCTGGCAATTGAAGCCCCTTTTTACGGCAAAAATATACAGGTAATGCTAAAGCTTGGCCGCGCACAGGGTGTATGTATGGCGGCGGCGCTATCCCGTAATGTTACCATTACAGAATACTCACCGCGTAAAATAAAGCAATCAATAACCGGGAATGGTAATGCCACTAAAGAACAGGTTGCCGCTATGCTGCAAACTCTGCTAAAATTTACCGAAACGCCCGATTTTTTAGATGCTACGGATGGCCTGGCAGTAGCCGTTTGCCATTCGTTCCAAAAAATCATTACTACCTCTTCATCCTCATCAAAAGGCAAAAGCAAAAAGGCTTATTCGGGCTGGGAAACTTTTGTTAAGGATAACTCGGCAAGGGTAAAAGGCATTACCAAGTAAGCTCTACAAGAACATTTCCCTTACTTCCTGCCAGTTATTTACACGCACACCCCAGTCCTCATTTATATTATGACTGGCGGTAAATAGTACACCCTGCCCAATAAACCCTTTAAAGTGCCTTACATTGTCATCTATCAGGTAATCGGCATTGATAATGCTTTTATCTCCACAAAAAACAATGTTTGTCCAGGAGATATATGGGAAATGATCTTTTAGCCATTTCACTTTTGGCAAAAGAGAGTTAGGGAATTCCATAGCCGCGGTGGTAATAAATATCTCGTATTTTTCGTGCAAGTCGCGTATTACTTCCTTACTGCCGGGTATAATGGCCAACTCTTTAAAAAAATCATCATGAAATACGTAATCCCTTATAAAGTCCTTGTGTTCCGGCTGTATCAAATCCTTAAACCTTTTTGAACTTAATTGTTCTTCGGTAAATTCTATATCAAAATCACGTTTATACCATTCGGCAAAGCGACCAATAGCGTCCGTAATTACCTCGTCCATATCAATAGCAATTCTCTTCATAGGGTAGCGTTATATAACAAATATAGCCATCAGTTAGGTGTTCGGAAGAATATAAAGCAGGGGATATGTGCGATTTCCTCTCAACGGGAGGATGTAGGGAGGGGTTTATAAGATAGACATTGGCGTAAATGGCCCCTACCCGCCACTTCACCAGCAGACACACCCTTCCCCAGGGAAGGAGTCTGGGTATAAATCCAATCTTCCGAGCGTCCTTTATCTTTATACCTAAGTCCTTTGCTTATTTATATTCTATCTCTACATCATCTGTTAAGGCATGGCCGGTGCAGGTGAGTATCCAGCCTTTGGCAAGGTCATCATCTGTAAGCACTTCGTTTTTGGCCATTTCTACCTTACCTGTTTTACAAAAAGCAATACAAGCCGAGCAAATACCGCTACGGCAACTGTAGGGGAGGTTTATTTTATTTTGAAGCGCAGCCTGTAAAATGGATTGGTTTTCGCCTGCCACTACATTATGTACTTCGTTATCGAAATTTATACGGATGTTTTTGGGTGGATAACTGGTATGGCTTCCGGTAACAGCTACGGTCTCTAAAACAAAGTTTTCTTTGTAGATCTGTTGCGGCTCAATACCCATGTAACTTAATGTGAGCCGTATCATGCGCATATAAACAAACGGGCCGCATAAGTAAAACTCCGCTTTGTCTCTGCTAAAAACAATTTGATTATTCACCAATCGCTCAACAATTAAATTGTTAAGCCGGTTGGCATCGCTGCTAAGCAGGTAAGTGATATTAAGCCTGTCAGGAAATCTTTCGGCAAGTGCATCCAGTTCATTATTAAATATAACCGACTGCTTGTCTAAACTACTATATATCAGGTGGATCTTGCTTTTGCCCGACCGGTTAAGCATATACTTTAATTGCGAAAACACTGGGGTTATGCCGCTACCCGCGCCAAAGAACACTATATCCTTTTCGGCTTCAATATCCTTTAAGGTGAATACCCCGGCTGGCTTAACCGCAATAATTATATCACCAACCTTAACTTTAGTAAGCAGGAAACGGGATATTTCACCATTGCTAATTCGCTTAACGGTAATGGCCAGCCTATCCTCGTCTGGCGATGAGCTTAGGGAATATGACCGGCGAATTTCCTCGCCATGATGATTGAATATCAAGGTAATAAACTGCCCGGCTTTGTAATTAATTTTTTTACCGCACGTATCAACCAAATAAAAAGTAGCTACATCAGGCAATTCCCACTTTATTTCATCAACTCTTAAATTTAATAACTCCTGGTTCATTAAAGTATTTTGATAATATCTTACGGTCGCCCGGCTCCAGCCGAGTGACCGTACACGGCTTCCCGCCGCAGTATCCAATTAATATGTTTGTCGGCCAGGGGCCTTAATAGTCATCACTCGGCGACTGACACGGTTTCTACTTATACTCTTATCACCAGTTTTCCAAACTGCCTTGAACTGCCCATTTTGTCAAATGCCTTCTCAGCCTCGGCAAGTGGAAAAACCTCATCAACCACCGGTACAATTTTATGCTCTTTTACAAAATTGAGCATTCCCTTAAACTCTTCTGGTGTGCCCATAGTGGTACCCAAAATTTGCAGTTGTTTCCAAAATATTGGCCGGGCATTTATTTCGGGTATATTTCCCGCAGTGCCACCAAAAAAAACTATTCTGCCTCCAGGACAGCATAGCTCAGGTATCTTAGCAAAATCCGGGCCTAAAGCACTATCTACTATCACATTAAAACCACCACCTGCAAAATGCCTTAATTCATCGGCCCAATCCTGCGCTTTGTAGTTTACTCCGGCTGCTGCGCCCAGTTGTTTGGCCAGCTCTATCTTCTCCCCACTACCCGATGTTACAAACACCTGGCAACCAGCAGCTATTGCCAATTGTAATAAAAACGTCCCGGTGCCCGCACCCACACCTACAACCAGTACTTTATCGCCTTTTTTAATTTTGGCTTTTGTAAATAATGCACGGTATGCAGTTAACCCAGCCAATGGCAATGCCGCGGCTTGCTCCCATGTTAAATGGGCCGGTTTTGGGTACAAGTATTCGGCTTTTACCAACACAAATTCGGCCAAAGTACCATTATCAGGCAGGCCTAAAATTTTAAAATCTTTTGATTGAAATTCAGCATGCTCACCCCAGTTGTGCGATGGATTAATTATGACTTCTTTATTAAGCCACTCAGTTGCGCCATCACCTGCTTCGACAACAATACCAACGCCATCGGCCCCTAATATGGTTGGATATTTTATTCCGGCATATTTACCTACTGCGATCCAGTAATCGCGGCGGTTTAATGCGGCGGCTTTTATTTGCACCAATACTTCACCCGGGCCGGGAGTTGGCTTTTCAACTTCTTTATATACTAAAGGGTTTTCTGCTGATTCTAAAACAATGGCTTTCATAGATGATAATACTAAATGTCATTGAGACCGCAGCGCGGACAACCGACCGAAGGGAGCTCATTAATACCTTAAAAAACAATTAACTATTAATAATCACGTCGCATGCAAACGATCATGCATTGGCGACGAGATTACTTCGTCGTTTCACTCCTCGCAATGCCATATTTTTAACAATCAAAAAAGCGGCAGAATTGTTTCCAAATCCTGCCGCTTTCAATGAACGCAAAGCTTAATTATGCTATAGCTTTGCTGTATAATGCTGAAACTTGGTTCCAGTTAATAACATTCCATATAGCTGCCAGGTAATCAGGACGACGGTTTTGATATTTTAAGTAATATGCGTGCTCCCAAACATCAATACCTAAAACTGGTGTACCTTTTACTTCGGCAATATCCATTAATGGGTTATCCTGGTTAGGAGTTGATGTAATGGCCAACTTTTTATCGGCAGTAACAATTAACCATGCCCAGCCAGATCCAAAACGGGTAGCACCTGCTTCAGATACTTTAGTTTTAAAATCAGCAAATGAACCAAAAGTGCTTTTTATGGCATCAGCTAACGGGCCGGTTGGCTCGCCGCCACCATTTGGAGATAATAATGTCCAAAACATGGTGTGGTTGTAGTGGCCACCACCATTGTTACGTACAGCAGGCGGAAATTTTGAAATATTTTTTATGATGTCTTCAATCTTTCCCTCTGCTTCTGGCTTACCTTCCAAAGCTTTGTTCAGGTTAGTAACATAAGCCTGGTGATGTTTACCATGGTGAATTTCCATAGTAGCTTTATCAATATGTGGTTCCAGTGCATCGGTAGCGTAAGGTAACGCCGGTAGTGTAAATGCCATAATATTTAAAATTT
>JAQBNZ010000009.1 GCA_028288285.1 Mucilaginibacter sp. | reverse complement strand
TATTCAAATTTTCTAAACACATAATACTATGCAAGAAAAAGGAACGATTTCGATACACACCGAAAACATTTTTCCCATAATTAAAAAGTTCTTATACTCTGATAATGAGATATTTCTGCGCGAGCTGGTATCCAACTCGGTTGATGCTACTCAGAAAATAAAACGCCTTGCTTCATTAGGCCAATACAACGGTGAGCTTGGCGAACTGCGTGTTGAGGTGGCTTTTGATGCAGACAAAAAGACCATTACCATATCTGATAACGGTTTGGGTATGACGGCTGATGAAATTAAAAAATACATCAACCAGATAGCTTTCTCAGGTGCTACAGAGTTTATGGAGAAGTTTAAGGAAGCTAAAGATGCCAATGAGATCATCGGTCGCTTTGGTTTGGGCTTTTACTCTGCATTTATGGTTGCCGACAAGGTGGAAATTGAAACCCTATCTTACCAGGAAGGTGCCGAGCCTGCACATTGGACCTGCGATGGCAGTACAGAATTTGAAATTAGCGAAGGCAGCCTTGCCGAACGTGGTACTGAAATAACCCTGCATATTAACGCTGAGTCTGAAGAGTTTTTAAATCAGCACAGATTACAGGAAATACTTGATAAATATTGCAAATTCTTGCCGGTTCCTGTCAAATTTGGCACCACTACACAAGAGGAAGAAGACGGTGTTGATGAAGAGGGCAAAACCAAATATAAATCAGTTGAAACTGATAACATCATCAACGATACCAATCCTATCTGGACAAAAGCGCCAAACGAATTAAAGGATGAGGATTATCTGAAATTTTACAAAGAGCTTTATCCTTTCACCGAAGATCCTTTATTCTGGATCCACCTGAATGTTGATTATCCGTTCAACCTTACCGGTGTATTGTACTTCCCTAAGCTGAAGAACGATTTTGAGATAACCCGTAACAAGATCAAATTATACTCCCGTCAGGTATTTATTACCGATGAGGTTAAAGACATTGTGCCTGAGTTTTTAATGCTGTTACATGGTGTAATTGATTCACCGGATATTCCATTGAACGTATCACGTAGCTTTTTACAGGCCGATAGCAACGTTAAAAAAATAAACAGCTATATCACCAAAAAAGTAGCTGATAAGCTTGCCGACTTGTTTAAAGCTGACCGCAAAGGGTTTGAAGAAAAATGGAGCGACATTGGCCTGTTTGTGAAATACGGTATGGTGAGCGAAGACAAATTCTACGATAAAGCAAAAGACTTTGTTTTGGTAACCAATACCAAAAAAGAGAACTTTACTTTATCTGAATATAAAGACAAGGTAGAACCCACCCAAACCGATAAAGATGGCAGGTTGGTATATCTGTACACCAATGACCCTGAAAAACAGGATTCGTTCATTCAATCGGCTAATAAAAAGAGCTACGATGTATTGTTGATGAACTCTCCTATTGATAATCACTTTATTAGTCAGTTGGAGCAAAAATTAGAGAAAACATCATTAAAACGTGTTGATGCCGATGTTGCTGACAAGCTGATTAAGAAAGATGATGGTCTGGAGCATGTTTTAACCGAAGAGCAATCAACCAAAATAAAAGAGATCTTCGATAAAGCCATTAACAAGCCTGCATACAAAGTTGAACTGGAAAGCCTTAGCCCTGAAGAGTTACCTGTTACAGTAACTATGGACGAGTTTATGCGCCGTATGAAAGATATGGCAGCAATGGGTGGTGGTATGGGCTTTTATGGCAACATGCCCGATAATTACAAGGTTGTAGTTAATGGTAACCATAAATTGATCGCCCGTATTTTGGAAGATGAAAATACTGACGTACAGGCTCAATTAGCTAAACAAGCTTTTGATCTTGCCCTGCTTTCGCAAGGCTTACTAACTGGTGCGGAATTAACCGAGTTTGTTAACCGCAGTGTTAGTTTAATATAAGTAAGTCTATTTAAAATTAGAGCTTATAGTTTAAGCCACCTGTTATGGGTGGCTTTTTTTATGGAATTATGCTTTTTATGTGCCCCTAATAATGAAAATACTTCTTAAAAATAATCAAATATTTTAAACTTATAAACAAGAATTCTGTCTAAATTAGAGTAGCATTAACCAATATATAAACTACTAAAAATGAAAACATTAACTAAAATAATATTTGTACTCTTCATTTCTTTGCAAATGGTAGAGCCCGCAACTGCACAAACAAAAAAACAAATTCGCGATATAGCAAAAGCTGCTGAAGTAAAAAAGCAAGTAGATACTAAAAACTTTACTTTCCAGGCACGTTATATGTACCCTATGGGTGGTGGTCAGCGATATTTAAATACCGATTATGATGTACGTGTCACCAATGATTCGCTTATTGTTTTTCTGCCTTATTTTGGGGTTGCATACGCAGGTGCAGGTTATAATAGCAATGAGGATAATGGTATTAAGTTCACATCAACTAAGTTTGATTATCAATCTGAACAGAAAAAAAATGGTACTTGGTATATTGTAATCAAGCCTAAAGACAGTAAGACCACAAATCAGCTGGCATTTAATATTTCGCCAAATGGCAGTACAGATTTAGCTGTTATAAGCATCAACCGCGAAAGGATCCGTTTTGATGGATATTTAAAGGATAAACCTAAAAACTAAAAAATAATAAATATCGTTATATGTTAACTTATGTGTTGTTATGGATAATTATTTAATACTAATAACATGTTACGAATAGATATCCCATCTACTGAAGATATAACAATAACAACCTGGACTTTTAATGAGTACGGCTTGCCAAAACCACATAATGGAACGGCTAATGAAGTGAATGGTGACCTGATCTTGTTATTTGAGGATGAAGAAGAAGCAGTTGCTTATCTGGATGAGTTGGAGGATTTCGCAACAAAACTGGATAACAAATCGCCTGCTAAACCTGTTATTAACACCCTGATAACCGCCATAAATAATGATGGATTTGTACAGGCTTATTTGGAATAATCCTGCACAAATCCATTTATAATAAAACGCCTAAACGTTAAGGTTTTTATTGATATATGTTATACTGCTGATCATGCTTGCAAAAGCATCTTTAGGCATATCATGTTCAACAAAAAAGTTTTGCATGCCGGCTATTGATGCCGCAGCAAAAATTGGCTTAAAGTCTATTGTGCCGCTACCTACCGGTAATATATTTTCCCTGCTTGCATCTAAATCTTTAACATGCCATAGCGGAAAACGACCCGGATGCTGTTTAAAAATAGCTACGGGATCTTTACCACCCTTAATGGCCCACGCAAGGTCAAGTTCCATTTTAACCATAGCAGGGTCGGTTTCTGATAACATCAGGTCATAAGGTATCTTACCCTCAACCGAATGAAACTCCCTATCATGATTGTGGTAACAAAATTGCAATTCTGCCTTTTTAGCAGCTTCACTGGTTTTATTAAGCACTTCAATTGATGAGTTTAGCTCTGCCAGAGTTTCAAAAGGGGTGCTGGCACAAACCAGGTATTTGACACCACCTTCGGCTGCTTCATCAACTAATTGCTGCATATTATCTTTCAGGTTTTTCATTGGTGGTATCACCATAGGTTTACCATCGGGCGTAGTAGGCATTTTAGCACCGGCCGGCATTTTAAAAGGTGCACCCAGCACATGGTGCGATTTCCACGACATGCCCAGATCATTAACAAGAGCTTTAAAATCTTTTGGAGACATCCCATAATAGCCGCCTTTTTTGCTGAAAGCCGATTCAATGTCTTTATATCCCGCAGCCGCAACCTTTGTCAGCGTGCCTTTTACATCATCATCTATCACATTAAAAAAGGTAAAAAGCTGTATACCTACGGTATGTTTAGCCATTAAAAGATTTGCTGCTTTGCCCGATAAAGCTACACCGCCAAGCACAAGCGCACCGGTATTTTGTAAAAATTTACGTCTGTTTAAATTCATTTTAATTGGTTTATTTGTAACTGGTTAAGTAAATCTAAATCAATAAAACCACATTAAAAAATTTATTGTGTCAATTTAACGCATTAAATAAAATGATCTTTATAAATCGTGCCGCCAGTCGCTTTAGGTAATATGTACTGTAGGTACATTTGGTTGGTAGAATGTTGGTTTGAAAATTTACCAAGCGTTCCTAAGGAACGCCTGGTGCTTATTACGCTTTTCTACCCATCAAAAGTCCCGACAGAACTAAGGACCTGGCTCCAGCCGAACGACTTTGGATGGAAATTACCGCCGTTGTTGGTGTTGTTACCCAACTATTTAGCAAGGTGAAAGATTGGAAAAGTGGAATGCACGGCAGGTTGTTGGTGACAACACCAACAACGGCGCGGAATGATCTTTATAAATCGTGCCGCCAGTCGCTTTATAAAGCAGCTTGGCTCCAGCCGAGCTGCTTTAGGTAATATGTACTGTAGGTACATTTGGTTGGTAGAATGTTGGTTTAAAAAATTTACCAAGCGTTCCTAAGGAACGCCTCGTGCTTATTACGCTTTTCTACCCACCAAAAATTCCGACAGGACTAAGGACCTGGCCCCAGCCGAACGACTTTGGAAGGAAATTACCGCCGTTGTTGGTGTTGTCACCAACAACTGTTTAGCAAGGTGAAAGATTGGAAAAGTGGGATACACGGTAGGTTGTTGATGACAACACCAACAACGGCGCGGAATGACAACTATTATAAGCCGTCTGGCCGACCGATATGCTTTCACTAATACTGCGGCGGGACGCCGTGTAATAAATAGGCACTCGGCTGGAGCCCACAGATGTTCAGAAGATTAAAAAGAAGCGGCGGGTTGTGCGATTCCCCTCTTGAGAGGGGTGTAGGGGTGTGTCCTTTGTGCGTGAATAACATACCCCTGCAGCCGCACCACCGACTCGCCCCCTCTCAAGAGGGGAATTTTGTTAGTAATAGATTAATAGCTTTTCGCCGTTTAACTCACCCCGACTACGCTACGCTGGTCGACCCTCTCTGCTAACGCAAAGAGGGTGAGAAATTTTTTAGCCCTCTTTACGCGCAGCGTAGAGAGGGTGGTCGAGCGAAGCAAAGACCAGGTGAGTCAACTATGCTACAGGTCTTCCGAACAGCTGTGGGCTCCAGCCGAGCGACTGCAATACAGCGGTTAATTAACGATACAAACAATTCGCTATCAAGCCCGTCCAGCCGGTTTGATGTTCTGCCCCTAAACCCCGGCCTGTATCCCCATCAAAGTATTCATAAAATAAAATATGATCGTTAAAATTAGGGTCAGCTTGTATCTTGGTGTTGCTGCCTGCTGCTGCCCTGTTTCCGTTATCATCACACAGAAACAGTTGAGTGATGCGACGGTAAATTTCGTTAGCTACTTCTTTCAGGTTCATCATATTTCCTGATCCCGTTGGGCATTCCACTTTAAAATCGTCGCCGTAATATAAGTAGTAGGTATTCAGGCTCTCAATAATAAGGTAATTGACAGGCATCCATACCGGGCCCCGCCAGTTGCTGTTACCACCAAACATACGGCTATCACTCTCTGCAGGGATATATTTAATACCAAATTCGGTATCGCCAACCTTAACGCTATATGGGTTATTTAAATGATGTTTTGATAATGACCTGATGCCGTGAGGACTTAAAAACTCACTCTCATCAAGCATATAGCGTAAAATGCATTTCATACGATAACCACGCAGCAAACTAATTAAATGCTTGCCATTCTGGCTTTTTTCGTTCCAGCGGGATACCAGGCCTACCAGATCGGGCCGGTTAGCCGTAAACCAGTCCATCCGGCCTTTAAATATGGGATTATTAATTATATCGGTATCATCCAATACTTCTGCCGCAAAAAGCGGGATTAATCCAACTATACTGCGCACACGCATTTTTTGAGCCGTTCCATCCGCAAAACGAAGCTGGTCGTAAAAATAGCCATCGGCTTCGTCCCATAATCCGCTGTTGCCTCCTTCACCTAAATTTGACATGGCACCGGCAATGTAAATAAAGTGTTCAAAGAATTTCGAGGCAATGTCTGCATAGGCCTTATCGTTAACAGCCAGTTCGGTTGCTATGCGTAAAAGGTTGAGTGAGTACATGGCCATCCAGCTGGTACCATCAACCTGCTCCAGGTGATTGCCGTTGTTAAAGCGGATATTCCTGTCAAAAACCCCTATATTATCCAGTCCTAAAAACCCTCCCTCAAAAATGTTATTGCCAGCCTCATCCTTTCGGTTTACCCACCAGGTAAAGTTGAGCATCAATTTATGGAAGATCCGCTCAAGGAAAAAGGTATCACCCTTACCGTCATTTGCTTCTTTATCTAACTTATATATTTTCCAGGTAGCCATGGCATGCACCGGAGGGTTGGCATCATTAAAATCCCACTCATAGGCAGGTAACTGCCCATTGGGGTGCATGTACCAATCGCGAACAAGTAAATTAAGCTGCCGTTTAGCAAATGCCATATCAACATGTGCCAGCGCTATACAATGGAAAGCAAGATCCCAAGCGGCAAACCAAGGGTATTCCCATTTATCGGGCATAGATATTATATCGCAGGCATTAAAATGCTGCCATTTACTGTTGCGGCTATTTTGTCGTTGTGAAGGTGGTTCGGGCTCTTTCAGATCGCCGTTTAGCCATTGGTGGATATCATAATAATAAAACTGCTTATTCCAAAGCATACCGGCAAAAGCCTGCCTTTGTATTTTGGCTTGGTCTTCGTTTTTTTCTGTGGATTGCAGGTTTGCGTAAAACTCATCAGCCTCTTGCTTACGCGATGTAAATATAGCATCAAAATCATTAAACGTATTTGAGGCTGTATCAGCCATTCTTAGGCGTATGGTGACACTCTCGCCCGCCGGGATAGTAATATCGTAATTAAGCGCCGCTTTGGTGCCTGTTTTAGCCTTATTAACGGTATCAGCACCGTATAGTATATGATCGTTTATGCCGTCTTTATAAAATGGCTTATCTCCATCAAAATTATTAAAGCGTTTTGTATTGGTTTCGTTATTGCAAAATAGCAATTCAGGTGTGCCTTCGGCAGATAACCAAAGTTCACCTAATTCTTTATGCTCTATTTTGATTTGATTGCTTGCCGGGGCCGATAGCTGTGGAGTATAACCGTCATAGCCCCAACCCCATGTGTTACGGAACCACAGCGTAGGCAGCACATTTAAAGCCGCAGCCTCCTTGCTCCTGTTGTAAATGGTTATTTTTATGAGGATGTCATCTGTTGATTGCTTGGCGTACTCAACAAATACATCAAAGTACTCATCATTATTAAATATCCCGGTATCCATCAGCTCATATTCCGGCTCATTCAATCCGCGCTTTTTGTTCTCTGTTACCAGTTGACTATAAGGAAAAGCCTGCTGCGGATACTTATACAGCATTTTCATATAGGAATGCGTAGGCGTATTATCCAGGTAATAATACAGTTCCTTTACATCCTCTCCGTGGTTACCTTCGGCATTGCTCAGGCCAAAATAACGTTCTTTCAGGATTGAATCTTTCTTATTCCAGAGCGAAATGGCGAAGCATAAATTCTGGTCATGGTCGCAGATGCCTGCTATACCTTCTTCGCCCCAGCGGTAGGCCTTACTGCGGGCCATATCATGAGAGACATAGTTCCATGCATCACCATCGGCACTGTAATCTTCCCGTACTGTTCCCCATTGACGATCACTTACATAGGGGCCCCATTTTTTCCAGCCCGTAGTTTTTAGCCTCTGCTGTTCTTCACTCATGTAATTTTAAAATTATTCGCCCCAACTATGATAAACAGACATTTTGGTATGATCTGCATTTATGAGCACGTACCCGAAAGCTGTTTTGCCTTCCTCATTCTCAAATCTAACCCAACCCGAATTAAAAATATACAGTGTACCTGGATATTTTATCCAATCTTTCGGTGTTTCCTGCACTCCTGTAGGTTTGGAGGTTATAAACGTCCAATCGTTCCCTGCTGCAAATTTCAGGATGTCACTTTCCTTATATTTTACTATTGTATTTTGCCAATAAATAGCACGATGACCACCCCACGGGCCTTGATCACTTACTTTTTCAATTATATGTTCACTGTCAAAACCTTTCCAAAAACCAGCGGGAGAAAATTTGTTACAACCTATAATAAAGATTTCAATAAGTAAAAAAAAGGGGTATTTATATCTCAACTTTACTATTTTTATTTCCACGCGTTTCTTAAAAACCGCAGCCAGTTACCATGCATCATATTTTCAATGTCGGTATCTGTATAACCACGATTCTTTAACAGCTGAGGTACTTTTTGTATATCGGCAATAGTTTCCAGGTCGTAAGGGCATTGCTCCCTGCCAAAAGCGCCATCCAGATCTGTCCCCATACCCACATGCAGCGTATTACCCACCAGCTGACAAATATGGTCAATATGATTAACCATTACCTCCAAATTGCAATTCATTACACGGGGCGTTGACTGTCCCCTCACCCAATTGGGTACCATCATCCAGGCATCAAGGGCCGCGCCTATCACCGCACCACGCTCAACCAGGGCTTTTATCATATCATCGCTATACTGGCGATTATGGTTTACCAATGCACGGCAATTATTATGGCTTGCCCAAACATAACCGTTAAAATGATCTAAAGCTTCCCAAAAGCTATCATCACATAAATGCGTTGCATCCAGTATTATATTAAGGCGCTCCATCTCTTTTAGCAGCTCATACCCTTTTGGTCCCATGTAGCCCGTGGCATCAGTTCCCTGTGCGTACCTGCCCGGCCCGTAATGTGCGGGGCCAATTGCCCGCAAACCGTTATTATAAGCACTTTGCAGGTAACTTACATTTATAATAGAATCGGCACCCTCCAAACTCAAGATGTAGCCTATAGGTTTATGCGTATTATCGTTACCATCTGCCCAAAGCTTTAAATGCGCTTCAAGGGTTTGCAGGTTATTTATTTGCACCATTTGCCCGGCATCTTCCATGGCTTTGTACCATGCCAATTGTCCTTGCGTTTGCGCCCATGCCTGCTCCGGTGAGTGCCAGCCGGGTAAGGGATTGCCGGGAGCCACATACCTGCCTATTTGCGTAGCTACCACCAAACCGATATTACCTTTACGCAATTCGGGTAAAGATACCACCGCTTTAGCACGGTCGGGTTTATCTGTTAGTCCTTCTTCGCGCTGGTTAATATCAGCAACCGGTAATTGCAGATCTCGGTTCCATTCCAGCGCGTTCATGCTAAGGTCTAAATGGGCATCAATTACGAACATGGTTTGATTTTATAGTTGATTAAGTTAGATTGAGTGAATAATTTAAGTTTTATTATATAGTGATTTTTCTGTCGCGGGCGATGTTTTTCCATGAACCTGTAACTTGCTTATCTTCAATTGTTATAGCACACTCATATAAAGCTATTGTTGGGCAAATATGATAAGGCAATCCATACAAAACATCCCCTACTTTATATTGATGATCTTTGCCTGCATCGGCCACTAAATGCTCTTCGCTTTGGCCGGTAAATACCAGTTCGGGTGCATTTAAAAAGTATATCCTTTTAGCTAATTCATTTTCTGCAGATACCGATTTGTGACCAACATCAATACAGATCTTTGTATCATCCGGCAAGGATATTACCCTTGCAATTATCAGTGCCGCGGTTTGAAATTCCTGTTCTTCAAAAGCTAACTGGTATCCCCTGTCCCAATAAGCAAATGTACCGGGGCTGCATTCTATTCTTTCCATATCTGCAAGTAAAGGAAATGTTGGCGAGCCACCTGCAATAATAACAGGTTCAGTATAACCTTTAACCATAATTGCTTTTGACAAATTATACACAGGCTTCATTGCTTCATTTAACCGCTTCCCCCTAACAATTATATCACCATCATGTATATGGCCATCATAGGCATGCAAACCAACCAACTTTATACCGTTTATTGAAAGACAGGTTGTATATAACTCTAACGCTTCTTTATCAGGCACAGTACCGGTACGGTTCATGCCAACATTCAGATCAAGAAAAACTGAGATATGCAAATTGTTTTTTAATGCTTGTTCAGCAATTGTTTTAGCAGTAGTAATATTATCAAAAAGGCAGGAGTATGATGTATCAGGATATGTTTTTATCAGTTTTATAAACCTATCTAATTTTGGCCCGGCGGGTTGATAGGCCAATAAAACATCCGGTGCTTTGCACATACCCAGCATTTCAGCTTCGGCAATGGTGGCACACTTGAACTTGATAATGCCTCCTTGCAGCATCAGTTTGGTTACATCGGGGCTTTTATGTGTTTTTACATGCGGGCGCAAGCGGCTAACATCGTATACAAAGGTTTTAACCAAATCAATGTTATATTTTACCCTATCGGGATATACTACCAAAACCGGTGTGTCCAGCTGATCTACATCATTAATTGTGTACCACTCCTGCTTAGCCATAACTTAATAATTATTCGGCCAGTTCAAAAAGGGCTTCAATTTCCACCGGAATATTATCCGGCAACGAGCCCATACCAACAGCACTACGCACGCCAATACCATTCTCCTCACCCCAAACTTTAGCAAATAGTTCACTGGCACCATTTATAATAAAGGGATGCTTTTCAAAATCGGGTGTGCAGTTAACCATGCCCAATACTTTTATAACCCGTTTTACTTTATCCAGGCTGCCAATATTGGCTTTAATAGTAGCAAGCATTGCTAAACCTACCTGCCTTGCAGCAAGCTTGCCTTCTTCGGCAGTCATATCAGCACCAATGCGACCAATAATTAAAGTACCGTCATCCTGTACCGTTCCATGGCCGGATAAATAAAGGTATTTACCATCAATTAAACAAGGTTTGTAAACACCCAAAGGTTTTGGTGCAGGCGGCAGGCTTAAGCCCAACGCCGCAAAGTTTTGTTCAGCAGTATTCATTTTGTAAATCTATGAAGACTTGGCACAAATTCCACCAATCGTCTTAAATTCAAAAATAAAGTTTATCTTTTTTTAAATCGCAATTACAAAAAAAGAGAACAGAATAACAACCACAAAAATGCCTTGTAAATTTAAACTTAAATACACCTAATATTGCAATTTTCTGCTCAAAATATGCACAAAACCGTATCTTCCCGTATCCAAAAAAAGCCGAGAAGAAATTCCCGGCTTTTTACTTAATCAAACTATTTTAAATGTTATAATTTAAAGGATACCCCAAAATTTATTGAATAATCTGCAAAAGCAGCATCCCCAATCACATATGTACCTGTTCTGGCACTGTTCTCTTTATCTGTAACGCTTTGTAGGCGGTTACGTTTTAAAGCAACTGGAACATTAGCAAATAAATTAACCTTTTTAAAGCTGTAGCTTAATGATGGCTCAGCAGAAAAAACATATCCCGGGCGACGGAATCCATTGCTTTTTCCAATCAGATCATAAACTGTCACACCCTCTAACCTTGCACCTGCAGATATGGTGAGTGCATTAAATGAGTAATTTACACCTAATCTTGCAAGGTACTGATCCGGTACACTTGTTATAGCCTCATTAGCAAGCGCCGCACTCAAAGTTTCGCGATATGTACGTGTACCATTGGTATTGCGTGGGTTGGCCATGTAATACAAATTGGTATAGCCACTAAAGTGGCTGCTCATATTTAGGAAACCATTGGCTTGAGCAATAATACCAACACCACCATCCCCTAATTGAATAGACTGATCTACAGGGCGTTCTGTTGGGGTTACATTATAAAAGTGGCTCATATAATTATAGCTTCCGGTAGGCAGTTTAATACCTAAACCAACCTGTATGTTACCTTTATGCGATG
>JAQBNZ010000001.1 GCA_028288285.1 Mucilaginibacter sp. | reverse complement strand
CTGGCTTGGCTGAGATGGCTTTTCTTTTTTCTTACATCCTAAAATCAAGCAACTTAATAAAGCTGCATAAATTAAAATCTTATTCATATTGCTTAAGTTTTAATGTGAGATAGAGATTTATTTCATCGATGGCGTTTCTTATTTGGTGGCAAACAGCTTAATTATCTTCAGTAAAAAGGCACCAAGCAAGGACAAAATAAATGTCTAAGATTCTAACTGCCATAAATATTATCACTTAGGTTAATTGTTATAATAAACTTACACATAATATATATGATTAACAATTGTTAATGTATTATTGAAAGAGAAAGAAAATGAGCTGGTTAAAGAAGAAAAGGTGTGAATATGCGTCAATATCCATTTAAAACATCAAAAACCTGAAGCAGAAAAATATTTATTTAAATAAAGTGAAATAGGTTAATCTTTATAATTAACAGGATTTAAAAACGATAAAGCAAAAGAAAAGTGGGCAAGAATGTCGAAACATCCAGCATAACTTGTTTCGTCAAATCAATCTCTGGTTCACAATTCCTTGCAAGGGCTTTAAGGTAGTAATCATAAGAAAGGGCATCCGCCTAATACGGATGCCCTTTCTTGTTTTTATATATTGAAGCTGTGCTTAATTTGTTTTTGCAATTACAATGTATTGACAAAGGGCACCAGCAGCAGCACCTGCCATATTTCCACCTAAGGTTACCTTACCTGCAGGAAAATCCTTGCTGTAAAGATTAAATGAAGATATTTTAGAATCATTAATGCCAATCTTGTCAGTTAGCTTTTTCCAACCTTGTAACCAGGTTGGCAAAGTTGTGGCACGAGGATCATACGCTACATAAACAGTACCGGCATGATTGAGGTTAAAAGAAAGAAGCGAACTTGATGTGTTAATTTTATCCTCATTAGCAGTTTGGATAAAAGGGGTGTTAACCAGATAACTTGGTGCAGATGTAATATCATAAGAACGATCTGTATAATAAACCGCGCCTGAAGTTAATTTTGATAACTGATATTTTTTACCTGTAGTTGCAGTAATATTTGTTATTAGTGCTGTTACCGGTACAGTTGGAGTAGTTACTGGCACAGTCGGAGTAGTTACCGGTACAGTTGGAGTAGTTACCGGTGCTGTAGACAGCGCACTGTTGGCTTGAATTAAAGTATTAGCAACTACTTTGTTTGACCATTTACTATAAGGGGTTACCCAGTTGGTTACACCATAATTATTTTCTGCCGCGCTTTTGTAAGGCTCATTGAATAATTCATATATCAGCAGTGCTTTTACAGTAGGGTTAGCTTTACATTTGTTAATAAAACTGGTTAAAAAAGTATTTTGATATGCTTCGAAAATACTTGCATCCTTAGGTCTGGCATTTGTTTCAGTGATCCAGATAGGTTTACCAGGGAATAAGCTATTTAATTTAACAGTGATATCTTCTATATGATTGTATTTTGATCTTAGAGCAACTTCTTCCATATCAGAATACCAGTGGTAAGCTAAAATATCGTATTTAACACCATAGCTTTCGCAAAACTGAATGAAACCCCAGTGTACCCAACCTGCAGAGATCATTGTTTGCGCGTCAGAATCGTTTGATTTTATACCATCGTTCATACCTTTAAGGTAGGCAGCGGTAACATGTAGTTTTTTCTGGTCATAATCTGCCTGTATCTTACCATCTTTACCTGACAGAATAGATTTTACATCAAGATCATTACCTAAGTCATAATATTTGAAGCTTGCAGCATATTTTGCAGCAAAGTTAGCACCAAGAGTTTTACCGGCATTGTATGCATCGGCTTCAGACACATTATAGTTAAGCGTTCTTGGGGTTAGCATGGGCAATAATGTAACCTTACCGCTAGCCGCAGCCTCTAGTAGCGGGGTAAGAATTTTGGGAACTGTGCAGGTACCGTCGCTTTGAGAAAGGATATTGATACGGTAAATACCCATGCCCATACTTTTAATCAATTCAATCTGGCCAGCTGCAGAAACGCCTTTATAGGCTTCATCGCCAAGCGGATGACCGTTAATGCCCAGCACCATGCCAGAGCCGGCGATATCGATATTTGCCTGGGCAGTACTTGTTGCAGTAATGTTTGCGGTATTTTCCAGGTTTAAAGGCTGGACATCTTCATTTTTTTTGCATGACGACAATGTAGCCAATGCAGCAACCATAGCAATAGTTGCAGTTTTTAGTAGGGGTGTTTTTAACATTATCAATAGTTTAAATTAATTAGGGATGTGGGGTTAAACGGGAAGTGTAACGCGAAGGTTACATGCAGAATAAAAAATATTTCCTTTGGGGAAAATATCATCATTCAATTTTTAACTAACACTTTAATCTATTGAGAGCGGGAATGGGCTTACTGAAACAGCAATGGCCAGCTCAAACAAACCTTTAAGAGGTTTGTTAAAAACAGCTCTCTTAAATACAATTAATGCAAAATGCGAAGAATAGAGGCGTTTTTTTCGTGTTTGCTGGTAGGGCGTGTGCAAATGAAGTAATGATAGGACTGATTCATTCCAATGTTCTGACAAACGATTTAAAGTAAAACAATGCGGATTAAAGTAAGATTTGTATTAAACTGAACAATGGTTTACTAAATTTTATAACAGGATGATAATGTAATTCTTAAATGAATGACTACATTTATTAGTCCGGAATATTAACAACAAAATGATGCCAAAAATAAATACAAATTCTTCACCTGAAGATGTTCATTTTGAAAATGAACATCTTAAAAAGATTTTCCTGGAACATTTAAACAGCATTTATTACGGTAAGCAGCATTTGATGAATTTCCTTGTGGAAGTTAAAGCTCTCGCTACTTTACAGCATTTGAAAGCAGCCATACAGGAATGTAGTGATGATGCAGAAAAACAAATTAGCCAAATGGACGATATCTTTAATTCTATTGGAAAAGATAAATCCAAAACTAGTGTTTTAGGCATAAAAGCCATGACTTTGGAAGCTTATTTATCTGCTATTAAAAGTGGTAAATCTCCAATGGAGAGAGATGTTTTTATTGTGTTTTATTTACAACTTATAGAAGGTATAGAAATTACTTATTTTAAGGTTTTAAAGAATCTGGCAAAAGCTATAGGCTACAGTAATACCTTTTTAAATCAGCCCTTTGACATAGCTGTTGTCAATAAAGTCTTATTTGAATCTATATATCAGGAGTATATAAGCTAAGCTATTTATTAATTGCAAATCATTCATGGGCTCGCTTCAGGTCGGTAGCTATCGTTATCCCTTTTCTCAGCGAGCCGTCTTCCAATATTTAGTTTGCATCTCTACTACTTTTCCCTGTAGCTTTTCAGGCTAATCTTTATAAGATAACGGTGGTTTTTAGGATGAATATCAAAATAGGTGTCTTTTGAATCAGCCAATTAACAATTATGTGCTTGCTGAAGTTTGTTAAATTTAAATACATCTATGGCGAGTTGTTTAAAAACGCCTAAGGTTGTAATAACAAATGAGGACAATTTAAAACAAGTAATAAAATTATGTGATAAAATTTCACACTTTTTCACACATATTGTATACGAATTGATTTGTTGGGATGCAATATGTAAATTACTTTTACGGCAGATCAATTATAAGCCTTAACTCAATAGTGCTTTTTCAATAAGCCCCCGTAAGGGGGCTTATTAACCATCTCAAACATACTTAAAGAAATTTTCCGCATTGAAAGGCCCGGATAGCAATATGTCGAGCTTCATCAAGGATAAAAGAATCACTGAAACGGCTGGCAATTTGTTTTATATTTCCCTTTTTTACAATGAGATATCATTAAAAGTGTTTTTCTTTGATGATAAATAAGATCAGTATGACTAAAGACACCAATGCATTAAACTGGTTTGAAATTTGGTCTTCCGTTCCATGCAATAAATAACCATCAGATGAAAAAACATTTTTTATTAAAGCTGGTGCCTTGCAGGCCAAGCTTTGCCCAGGATATGAATGAGGAAGAAAAAAAAATTATGCAGGCACATTCTGCTTATCTGCGCGACTGGATGAATAAAGGCCATATTCTTTTATTTGGCCCCGTATTGGATCCGCTTGGTGCCTATGGCCTAGGAATTGCGGCCGTAGATCATGAAGACGAGGTTGCAGAAATTACTAAAAATGATCCGGCTACAGCACTGCATAAGTATGAGGTTTATCCGCTGTTGGCGACACTACCGGAAAGGAAGCCGGATCAGACTTCATCTTTATAAAAAAGTCGTCCGAACTCATTATCGGTCAGTGCATACTGCTGTGGCGTATAACCCGAAAAGCGTTTAAATTCCTTGATGAAATGGGCCTGATCGTAATAGAACCTGAATACTTCATCCCGGTAAAATCCGGGGGAAGGATTTTTTGCCCAGAGTTCGTAAAAATACTGGAAACGGACAACCGAACTCAGCGTTTTGGGAGATAAACCCACATGCTCCTTAAATAGCATGTCAAGGTAACGTTTGGAATATCCGGTTTGCTGTTCCAATTTTTTTACGGTCACCAATCCATTGGTGTTTGTAATTGCGCTTATCGTGAAGTCTATTAGCTGCTGTTTCGGGCCCGTAGCTGTTAATCTTTTAACCAGGAACTTTTGCAAGAGCAAGGCTTTTTGCGTAGGTTTTGGAGAATTGGCTATTTGTTCTTCCAGCCAAAGCCCGGCTATGCCGTAGACATCTGTAAACGAGAAGATATTATTAGTGGTTTCATGCAGCGGGAACGGTGCAAACCTGCAAGCTCCCTGCGGGGTTAACTGCAGAATCAGAGTACTTGACCTGCGGGCGTTGGTGCTAACCACAAAGGGTTCATCGGCCATACCAATAAACTGGATCCTGCCTTCGTTATGCTGTTGATGCAAGTGCTGACTAACTGCAACGATGGAATTTTCAAAGGGAAGAATAATCTTCACACAGCCATTGGGCACAATGACCCGGCTGCTGCTTACCGGGTGTCCGAAATCGCTTTCAAATATCCAGCAGGAATGGATATAGGGCAGTAGCTGCGGAAAAATTTTTACCGGGGTCAGAAACATTTTTAAATCTATTACTTTAGTCTTAAAGAAAAAACCTAATTGCTATATTCCCCAACTCTCCGTCTGAAAAAAAGTAATGATTTGTCCCCATCTTTAACTTTCAATCGTCATTAAGGCATAACAAACAAAAATTTATAAAAATGAAAGAGTTCGTATTAATTTTCAGAAACAGTAACAATCCAGATTTTAAACCATCGCCTGAGCAAATGCAGGAAGTAATGACGGCTTGGATGAATTGGATGGGTAGCATCGCTGCTCAAAACAAATTAGCACACAGCGGTAACAGATTATCCGTTACAAATGCCAAGACGGTTAAGCCAAACAACGTAATAACCGATGGTCCTTATACAGAAATTAAGGAATTCATTAATGGTTATATCGTTGTAAAAACAGTTAACATTGATGAAGCAATTGATTTTGCGAAAGAATGCCCAATACTTAAAGTTGGCGGTAATGTTGAAGTTAGAGCCGTAGTAGCACCAGACGATAACAGTTAATTTTATTTAGCTCTGTGCATTAGTACAGGGCTATCTTTACTCCTTAATAATTTATTTAATGCAGCTCAACAGGTAGCAGATAAATATCACGAACTTGCACAATGATGGCAGAGAATTTTCCAATAAGCAATGAGCTGATACCCCATTTATTTAGGGAAGAATATACCAAAATGACGGCTGTATTATGTCGGCTTTTTGGTTTAAAGCACATTGAAATTGCCGAAGACATCGCCAGTGAGACATTCTTAAAAGCAACTGAAGTATGGGGTATAAAAGGATTACCGGAGAATCCAACGGCCTGGCTTTATACCGTAGCCAAAAATAAAACCAAAGACTATTTAAAACGAAATACTTTTTTTGAGCAGAAAGTTACAGCAGCAATCAAGCCTGAAGAATCTTCAAGCCATGAGCCATTCATTGATTTTACTAAACAAAATATTGATGATAGTCAATTAGAAATGATTTTTGCGGTGTGCAATCCTGTTAATTCAGATGAAGCGCAAATCTGCCTGGCACTTCAAATCCTTTGTGGCTTTAGTGTGGAGGAAATTGCAAATGCTTTTTTGAGTAAAAAAGAAACAATCAAAAAAAGATTACTTAGAGCGAGAGAAAGTCTACGTGATGAAAACTTCAAGCTACAGGTTTTGCAACCATCGGAAATAAAATTAAGACTTGATACGGTTTTAGCCACTTTATACCTATTTTTCAATGAAGGTTATTTTTCAAAATCAAATAGCAATTTTATCAGGAAAGACCTTTGCTCCGAAGCAATTAGGCTTACCCTAATATTAACTGAAAATCCACTAACGGACACGCCAAGAGCGAACGCATTACTTGCTATTATGTGTTTTCAAAGTTCAAGACTTGATGCAAGAATTAGCGGTGAAGAAGAAGCGGTTTTATATGACGAACAAGATAAAAATTTATGGAATAAAGAACTCATTGCTAAGGGAAATTACTATTTGATAAGGGCTTGTTCGGGAAATGAAGTATCAAAATATCATTTAGAAGCAAGAATCGCTTATTGGCACACAACCACAGCCGATAATAATAAGTGGGAAAATATTTTGCAACTTTACAACTATTTACTGCAGCTTAAATATTCC
>JAQBNZ010000235.1 GCA_028288285.1 Mucilaginibacter sp. | reverse complement strand
AAAACTTAATAGTGATTAAAAATGTAAAATATGTAGTTTTTTCACTAAACATTTATATTTTTGCCAACAAATAAAAAAAAGACTAATGGAATCACCAACTAGAGACGCAAATTCAGAAAGCCACTATATATTTTTAGTTATTACAATTATTGCAGGTTTAGTAGGAGTGTACTTACGCTTTGCAAACTTTCCTCACAGTACTTTAGTTTCAAATATCATATTACTTCTTGCATCAATAGTATGTTTAAAAGCAGTTTTTGGAATATTGAAGTAATTCTTAACAAAATATAATTAAAAGCGCCCATGAATTTCATGAGCGCTTTTTTGTGGATTGATATTGTATATAGAGACGCTATATTTTCGCATCTCCTTTAAGCCGGTGACAAAAAATTTACTCGTTGTCCTTTGGCCTGTACTTAGCCTCATTCAGTATCTTTTGGGCATCATTATCGGCCATTAACTGAGGCAGGGTAATATTGGGATGTTTCTCCATGTATTGTTTAACAATTTGCCAGCCGGTCCAAACGGCCAGTTTGGGTGCCGATTCATTGTCTTCCCCAATACCGGGAGTGAATGGTGCCTCGGTCAAATATTTCTGAATCTTTTGATAATCACTTTCATACAACAGGTTCTCTTCTAAAAAGTAACGCCAGATATTACTTTTATAATCGGCGCACCATTTAATTTGCTTGTTGGTATAACCAATTTTGGTTGAGTCGGGCACATTGGGTAATACCTGGTCCATAAAATACATGATCTTACCGTTGTAGATCATTTTTGATAACAGGTTGGTGGTTTTGTCATTTTCAGGAAACATGTCTTCGCGGGCTATACCTTCAACCACCCGGGGCGCAATATTATCAGGCGTAAACCTGCGCGATATATAACGTGGAAAGGCCTCTATCAATGAAGGGGAAAGATAGAACCTGGAATCGGCACCTAAAAACAGATCGAGCCCTATGGCAAAATAGCCATCGCCAATAGATGTTTGCGCCTGAAAGCCCGATATGTAGGCATATACTTTTGGAAGGCGCTTTTGCGGATAATAGTATTTAATGCGCCTGAAAGCATCTGTTAATTCGGCATCCTGTTTATCAGTATTTTTATAGGCGGCATCAACATCTTGTTTAAGGTCGGTATAGGCTTTGCCTGCAAAAACATCGCGCAGGTTTTTATAGTAATTTGTATCGGTGGTGCTGCCTATCTTAATTATGCGTTCAATAAAATCCGTATAGAATACACCATACTTTTTTTGGAGGGCAGCTATCTGCGGAGTAAGTGGTTTTGTATGCAGTAAATCAAAATCATGGTCAAAGCGTTCTATCTTTACATCAACAGGTATGTTGCTCACATCCACCTTTTTATTATTTGTGCAGGCCGTGAATAACAGGCAAGTGTAAAAACTTAAACAGATTAATCGTGTTTTTAGGGAATATGACATCATTTTTAATGTTTTAGCAAAAATAATTTTTTTATTTGCATTACGCGTAAATTACCTATTGTATACCTATGAAGATCGCATTAGCTCAGCTTAATTATCATATCGGCAACTTTGAATCAAATACCAATAAGATCATAGCTCATATTCACGAAGCAAAAAATAAAGGCGCCGACCTGGTGGTGTTTTCTGAATTGTGCGTTTGTGGGTATCCGGCGCGTGATTTTTTAGAATTTAGGGAATTTATTAACCTTTGCGAGCAAGCTGCAAAAAAAATAGCAGCAGAGTGTATTGATATTGCTTGTATAATTGGCTTGCCAACCCCCAATAACAATCCCGAAGGTAAGGACCTGAACAATTCCGCGTATTTTATTGAAAATGGTGAAGTAAAAGCCGTTGTGAACAAAGCCCTTTTGCCAAATTACGACGTGTTTGATGAGTATCGTTATTTTGAACCGTCAACATCATTTAACTGTATAGATTTTAAGGGTAAAAAGATAGCGCTCACCATTTGTGAAGATCTATGGAACACCATTGAAAACCCGCTGTACATTACACAGCCAATGGATGTGCTAATAAAGCAACAGCCTGATGTAATGATTAATATTGCGGCATCGCCATTTGCATATAACCACGACGAAGAGCGCATTAATATTCTAAGAGATAATGCCATCCGGTATAAGCTGCCCTTGTTTTACGTAAACCATGTAGGCGCACAAACCGAACTGATATTTGACGGCGGATCATTAGTATTTGATAACACCGGCAAACTGGCCGATGAAATGCCTTATTTTACAGAACAGATGGCTTATTATACCCTGGATGATAATGCGCAAATTTCATTTGAGCATACATCAACCTTAAGGGCCGAAAGACAAAGTGATATTGAACAGATACACCAGGGATTAATTTTAGGTATCCGCGACTATTTTTATAAGTCGGGCTTTAAACAGGCTATATTGGGTTTGTCCGGAGGGATAGATTCTGCCATAGTGTGTGCACTGGCTGCCGAAGCTTTGGGTGCTGCAAATGTGATGGCAGTATTGCTGCCCTCAAAATTCTCAAGTGATCACTCTATTAAAGATGCCGAAGATTTGGTAAATAATTTAGGGTGTATGAGCCAAACGGTTACCATAGCTAAAATAACTGAGGCATTTGAAGAGCAACTACACCCACAGTTCAAGAACCTGCCTTTTAATATAGCCGAAGAAAATATACAATCGCGCAGCAGGGCGGTAGTGTTAATGGCCATGTGCAATAAGTTTGGCTATATTTTATTAAATACATCAAACAAAAGCGAGGCTGCGGTAGGGTATGGTACACTTTACGGCGATATGTGCGGTGGTATATCTGTTTTAGGCGATGTATATAAAACACAGGTATTTGAGCTGGCAAGATATATCAACAGAAATAAGGAGATCATCCCTGTAAACTCCATAGTTAAGCCGCCATCTGCCGAGTTAAGGCCCGGTCAAAAAGATACAGATTCATTGCCTGAATATGATATACTTGATAAAATAATTGAGGAGTATGTAGAGCGCCGTTGCTCATCTGCCGAGATTGTGAAATTAGGGTATGACGAGCACACCGTTCAGCGCGTAATAAGACTGGTGAACCTGGCCGAGCATAAGCGTTACCAAACACCGCCAATTTTGCGGGTATCGCCAAAGGCATTTGGAATGGGCAGGCGTATGCCAATTGTAGGGAAGTATCTGTCGTAAGCTTCATCCGGTTTTATTAGTGTTCCGTTCCGCAAAAAGCGGAACAAAGCGGAACAGTGCGGAACAAAAGCGGAACACTGCCACACGTTACGGTTAGTTTAAAAATATTTTCAACTCCCTTTAAACCTGGTTAAACCTTTGCTTAAAACATAGTCTAAGACGTATATAATTTATACCTTACGTCATGAAAAAGTATGTTCATTTAATGCTGGCAATAATGTTTGTGTTTGCACTATCTGCCTGCAGTAGTTACAATTATTACACAGCCGCTGCTAATAAAACTAATTTGACCAAATACCACACGTTTGCGTGGGCGGCTCAAAAAGCCAATCCAAATAAACAATGGCGACCGTTAGATGAGATAGGTAACGGCAAGATACAGCAAGCTATAAAAACGACCCTAACACAAAAAAGTTTAACTTTCGATCAGCAAGACCCCGATTTATTAGTGCGCTACGCTACAGTAACCGGCCGTGGTACAAAAACCGAATATTATTCGCCTTATTACGGATATGGCGGTTTTGGTGGCTGGGGATTTGGATACGGTTACGGCTTTTATCGCCCATGGGGATTTGGCTGGGGCTGGCCCGGATATTATGGAGGATACGATTATGCACAGAAAGTGCATTACAAAGAAGGTACAATTATAATTGACCTGATTGATACCAAAACCAATACCATAGTATGGCGTGGTTATGGCGTAGGCGAACTGCACAACCCAAAACAAACCATGAAGGATATACCTAAAGTGGTTGATGGTATTTTAAAGCAACTCGATTTAACACCTGCAGCAAAAAGAATATAAAATAAAAAAGCGCTTTTTTAAGCGCTTTTTTATTTTAACAGTATCCTATAGTTAAGCCTACTATACTGTAAGCACATTTTAATTTTTCGCTATTATTGGGCTCTGTTATTATTAAATAGATGGAGAAAACGCCCAATACTACTGTTATGCCTATCTGAACCTTTACCTTGGTTTTTAATGATGTCGTCATTAACGCTTAAATGCTTTAATGACTCTTTTTATATTTTCTCCAAAAAAAACTTCGTGTGTTACTTCGTCGTCGTCCTCTTTACCCCTTTTAAGAGTAATAACTTCACCACCTATCTTTTTAACATATATAGATACATCACGTGCTTTATCATCAGGCTTCATTGCTGATAAGCGTTTTTATAACGCTAATCTAACCTCCATCAAAGATGCCATTTTATCAAATCTTTCTGATTCGGTTAATAAACGGTTTATAGTTCTGTAAGTGTTTTCAGCTCAAGCAAAAGCAAATATTGATGACTTTTTAATGAAATGTCATTGTGTGAAATTAATTGCACAAAATGGGTAATTTTTTACACAATTAGTTTTAATTAATTTCTGCTAAAAATTTGAAAATGGGCACATTATATGAATAAAGAGCGATTATGCGTTGTAGGGCAGGCAGGTCTACAACAATTGTACAAAATCCACGCCATACTATTTTATTTGTGCTATTTTTGCTGAACTTGCTTGGACCGATTTTTATTCTGATTTATGGGTAAATTCTATACCACAATTTTATTTGTTTTTTTTTTAAGTGGTTGTTTATCACAGGTGTTTGCTCAGCAGGAACTGGTTGATGCAGCAAAAAAAAGGCAGCTTGACCAGCTTGCAGTAAGTGCCGGTCAAAATTTCACATCGGGATACCAAAAAGCTTTGGCATTGGCACCTTCCCGGGGGTGGGCCATCCGCAGGAAAACAAAAACAGGTAATCTGGTTTCCTTACAAGGTATAAACAAGCTGGGTTTCCCGGTTTATCTTATCACACACAACAACACAACTTCCGCAGCTACTACGGCTACCAATACAGTACAACCGGGCGGTATTTTAGGATTAAATCTTTCAGGGTCAAGTACTTTGTTAAATAACAAGCTCGGTATTTGGGATGGCGGGCAGGTATACAAGCTTCACCAGGAGTTTGCAGGTAAAACTATTACAGCTAAAGACGCTGCCTCTATACTTGATCATTCTACACACGTTGCAGGTACTATGCTTGCTAAAGGAGTGTATGCGCCTGCAAAAGGGATGGCTTTTAACGCTGCTACTTTATCATCATGGGATTTTAATAATGATGTTGCCGAAATGAGTGCCGCCGCATCAGGGTTGCTACTATCCAACCACTCTTATGGCGATGTGGCCGGTTGGGATTATAACAGTACTGATTCCCGCTGGGAGTGGAACGGTTTACCCGGCGACTCAGTGGATTACAACTTTGGTTTTTATGACCAACGTGTACAGTCATGGGACAATATAGCCTATAACGCACCCTATTACCTGATAGTAGAATCGGCAGGTAACAGCCGCAGCAGTAACGGGCCTGCAGTTGGTGACACTTACTATGGCTACCAAAGCCGTACCAATCCTACAATGGTAAACAAAGGACCAAGGCCAGCCGGTATTAGCAACAATAATGGTTATGATGTTATTAGTACAACCGGAACTGCAAAAAATATACTTACAGTAGGTTCGGTAGCAGGGTTACCAAACGGTCCAATAAACCGTTCGGATGTGGCTATATCATTTTTTAGCAGTTGGGGCCCAACTGATGACGGCCGCATAAAGCCCGATCTGGTAGGCGCGGGAGAGAATGTGCTTTCAACCGGGGTAACGGGTACAAACGCATATCTCACCTTATCGGGAACATCTATGGCGGCGCCAAACATTACCGGGTCATTATATTTACTGCAGGAATATTATGCGCAAAAAAACGCCGGCAGCTTTATGCGGGCTGCAACATTAAAAGGCCTTGCCTGCCACACCGCTTTTGATGCAGGCACAGTGGGCCCTGATTATATTTATGGCTGGGGATTATTGAATATGCGTGCCGCCGCACAAGCTATTACTGATAATGGTGCAAAAAGCATGATAAATGAGTATGTGCTGCAACAGGGCCAAAGCAAAACACTTGACATTATAGCTTCAGGTAATGGTCCTTTGGCAGTAAGTATTAGCTGGACAGATCCTGCTGGAACCATCACAGCCGATGGTGTAATAAACAGCCGTACACCCAAACTGGTGAATGATTTGGATATTCGTGTAAGCGATGGCACAACCAATTATAGCCCGTGGGTACTAAATCCTAATAATCCTTCCGCAGCAGCAGCCACTGGTGATAACATCCGCGATAATATGGAACAGGTTTACATAGCCAATGCCATCCCCGGTAAAAAATATACCGTTACTGTTACGCATAAAGGCACGTTATCATCAGGTAGCCAAGCCTACTCCCTTATAGCTACCGGTATAGGCGGGTCGGTATATTGTGCGTCTGCCCCGTCATCAACTGCCGATTCACGAATTAATAGTTTCAGTATTTCAAACGCTAATTATACAAAAACATCAGGCTGTACCGGTTATACTGATAATACAGGTACAACCATACAGTTACAGCAGGCAAAAACCTACCCTTTTAGTATTACACTGGGCACATGTGCAAATAATTTTAACAAAGCCGCTAAAATTTATGCAGACTGGAACGGAAACGGCGTGTTTGATAGTAATGAACTGGTTGCAACCACCAACGTAATAAACGGAACCGGCAGCTATACGGGTAATATTACTGTACCGGTATCTGTAATTGCCGGCAACTTTGGTTTACTAAGGGTTGTGCTAACCGAAACTGCAGATACATCAACCATAACCCCTTGCGGAACTTATAGCAAAGGAGAGACCCAGGATTACCGCATTCAGTTTTTTAAACCCACTGCCGATGCAGGTATTACAAATATTGTTAATGAGGATGCCGGTGCATCATGTGCGGTTGCAACTGCGGTTACAGTAAGGATAAAAAATTATGGAAGTGCAGCCATCAGCAATGTGCCTGTTACTGTTACGGTAACCTTGCCAGCCGGTACAATAGTTACTTTTAATGAAGTATACACAGGTACAATAGATCCGCAGGAAGAAACGGATTTTACATTAAGCGGAAAATTTAACACTATAGCCGGCGCCACTTATATAATTAGTGCACAAACAACATTAGCGGGCGACCCAATCAGCTCAAATGATAAAGCAACCGGTTCAATCATAATTAGTCAGCCGCCAACGGCGAATGATCTTTCGGCGTATTACTGTACAACTAACAAACAGTATCTGTTAGGGGGTAATGGCGATGGGCAGTTGCTTTGGTATAAATCGCCAACGGATGCTCTTCCGTTTGCTTATGGCGGCAGCGTATTAGTACCTGATGTGCCGGTTAATAACACCTTTTACGCCGGGTTAAATGATTTTAGCGGAAACGTTGGTCCGGTTAGTAAAAATGTGTTTTCGGCAGGCGGATATAACCAGTTTACACCGGATGTAAAAGTACATACCAACATCCCGGTAATTATTGAAACAGCGCGTTTATATATTGGCAACCCCGGCAAAATAACCTTCACAGTAAAGGCAGATAACGGGCAGATAGTATCATCAACCACCCTAAATGTTGCGGCAACCCGCAGTAACCCGCAACCCGGCGCCCTGCCAGATGATGCCACTGACCAGGGCAGGGTTTATACACTTAATTTATTGCTACCGGCCGCCGGGAATTATACCATAACGCCATCATATGAAAACGGCGTTACAATATATCGCAATAACGCTGGTATTACCGCTTATCCGTTTAAAGCAGGTAATATATTTAGTATAACAGGCAACACTGCAATATCGCCTTTAAGTGAAAGTGATACCACATATTATAATTTCTTTTATTACTATTTTTATGATATGCATGTTAAGAGTGTTGGCTGTCCATCAATTGACAGGCAGGCGGTTACACTAAATAAACCTGTAATAACACAAAACGGCGAGGTACTTAATTCAAGCTTTGCCGGCGGTAACCAATGGTTTTTAAATGGCCAGGAAATTAAAGGTGCAACAGGGCCAGCTTACACGCCATTACAAAGCGGCAAATATGAGGTTGGCGTTATAATTCAAAGCGGCTGTACCATCAAATCAGATGCATACACGTATGCACTGTTAGCCAGGAATCCGGACAAATCTACAGATATTGGATTGACTATATTCCCTGTACCGGCAATAAGCAACCTGAATGTGGTTTTTGTGGCCCAGGCAGCCGGCGATTTAACACTTTCACTATTTAACACTGCCGGGCAAGTCACTTACCAGCAACAGCAAACCATAAACGCAGGTAATTTTAGTACAGTTATTAACGTTGGTAGCCAGTTACCGGGCACTTACATATTAAAAGTAATGCTTGGTGAAAAAATATATTCTAAAAAAATAATTATAACAAAGTAAAAGCCTCCAGGTAAGAAGCCTGGATATTTTTTTAAATTATTCCAAAAGCAAAACAGGCCGTGCATTTTGCACGGCCTGTTTTGTAAACTTCTCACTCTCTACCGTAGTGAGAGACTGAGGCTAAAACGTATACTTTAACCCCAGGCCCGGCGCAAGGTCAAAGAATGGGCCTGTGGCCAGTTCAACACGCGGGTTTAAGTCAAGGCTAATGGCAATAGGGGCTTCTGCTATTTTATACTCCAGGCCTAAAACACCATCGGCACCTAACAGAATGCGGTTGTTGTTGTAATATTGGTCGCCGCCGTAAGTTTTATAAACACCACTGCCTACAGATCCTAAGTGGGCACCAAAGCCGTAATAAAATTTTAAGCCGGGTGTTTTAAAAGCTTCCTGGTGCAGCTCATATAAGCCTGTAACAACTATGCCGTGGTTACGGAAACCCAATATACCTTCAAGTGCCGTGGTTGAATTTGTAAAATATTTTACGGAAAAGCCATTCTCAAATCCGCCAAATTTTAAACCTGCGGCTATTGGATAATCTTGTGCTACTGATCTTTTAGATATCAATAAAAATGAAGTTAAAATTAGTGTGATGAAGGTCAGTTTTTTCATGTTCGATAGTAGTTTTTAGTCATTCCTGTCCACAGGACAGATAATTTAATTAATAAAAATTTAAAGGTTAGTGATTATTGTTACAAACGAATAACGATAAAACAGGCATTTTATGCAATTATTGTTAAATATAACGCCCATTTCGTATAGTGGTTTGCGTAATTTGCACACAATGTTTTGTATATATAATTCCAAATAGATTAAATTGCCGCAAACTTATCAGCTTAAATCACCATGAAATATCCGTTGCGTTTAAATGTAAAAGTATTGTTGTTTGTTGTGCTAACATGTTTATCAGCAAGTTGTGTAAAAGGGCAACTGGGGCAAAATGTTAGCGGGCAGTATAAGAACGGAATGGTGGTATGTGCCTATCCCGATGCCGCAAAAGCAGGGCTGGAAGTATTAAAAAAAGGTGGCAATGCTGTTGATGCGGCTGTAGCGGTACATTTTGCGCTGGCGGTAACCCATCCGCAGGCGGGCAATATTGGCGGTGGCGGTTTCATGGTTTACCGCTCGGCATCGGGCACAACCAATACTTTAGATTTTAGGGAGAAGGCGCCTGCACGGGCCAGCGCTAATATGTATTTGGATTCGGCAGGAAAGGTTATTCCAAACATGAGTTTGGCTACAGACCAGGCATCGGGCATACCGGGTTCTGTTGATGGCATGATTGAGGCCCATAAAAAGTATGGCAAGTTAAAATGGGCAGACCTATTACAGCCTGCTGTTAACCTTGCGCGTAACGGGTTTAAAATGACCAAGCGATTAGCTAACGACATTAACCGCAACGCTGCCGATTTTAAAAAACGCAATCCCGGTAAAAGTTATTTAGTAGATAAACAATGGCAGGAGGGAGATGTTTTAGTTCAGGAAGACCTGGCCAAAACACTGGAGCAAATTCGCGATAAAGGAAGGGCTGGTTTTTATGAGGGTACAGTAGCCGATATGGTTGTAGCCGAAATGAAGCAAGGCAACGGTTTAATTACTATAGCCGATATGAAAAATTACCATTCGGTTTGGCGCAAAGCAATAACCGGGAAGTATAAGGACTACAATATTATTACCATGCCGCCGCCATCAAGCGGAGGGATTGCATTGCTGCAATTGCTTAAATCGGTAGAGAAGTACCCCTTGCATCAATGGGGCTTTAATAAAGATTCTACCGTGCAATTAATGGTTGAGGCTGAGCGCAGGGTGTATGCCGACCGGTCTAAATACCTGGGCGACCCTGATTTTTACAAAGTACCTGTAGATAGCCTGCTGAACACCAAATATATTTTGGCCCGTATGCAAAACTTTAACTGGAATGCCGCCACACCAAGCATTAGGATACAACCGGGGGCGTTTGTTGGTTATGAGAGCGACCAAACTACACATTACTCTATTGTTGATAAAGACGGTAACGCAGTATCAATAACAACAACGTTAAATGATACGTTCGGCTCCAAAATATTTGTAAAAGGCGCGGGCTTTTTGTTAAACAACGAAATGGATGACTTTAGCTCAAAACCCGGCGTGCCTAATATGTACGGCATGCTTGGCGGTAAGGCTAACAGCATACAGCCCGGTAAACGCATGCTATCGTCTATGACGCCTACTATTGTAGAGAAGGATGGTAAACTGTTTATGGTAGTAGGCACGCCGGGAGGGGCTACCATCATAACATCGGTGTTCCAAACGGTATTAAATGTGATAGAGTTTGATAAGAGTATGCAAGGGGCGGTATCTGCAAAACGTTTTCATCACCAATGGATGCCGGATGAGGTAACATCTGAAAAAGACGCATTAGATAGCCTCACTACAGAAAAGCTTAAGCAAAAAGGATATAAAATGACCACGCGCGGAGCTATTGGCCGTGTAGATGGGATACTGAAAACCAAATGGGGCTATTATGAAGGCGGTGCCGACCCGCGGGGAGATGATACCAAAGTAGGATGGTAGTTGAGTGGGCAGTTTTGAGTGAGCAGTTTGCAGTAAATTGCAAATGCGTTAGGGACAGAAGCGGATACCGGCCATGTGGTTAAGGCATGTGCAGTATAAGCGGATGGCCCGGCCGGAGGCAACGCCCAACAATGATCTAATAACTATCAACTAAGAACTATAATAAAAAGTATTATGTTTGTTAGCTATGCGAGGGAGTGTAAAACACCAGGAAACTATTGATTATTTTTTAAAGATTGTTTGGCAAACAGTTGCTAACCGCTATAACCAGTTAGTTACCG
>JAQBNZ010000202.1 GCA_028288285.1 Mucilaginibacter sp. | reverse complement strand
CTGATGCCATCCAGTAAACCGGCACAAAATTTTTATCAGGGAAAGAGTCCTTTAGTTGCCTGCAAAGCTTTATGGCGGTAACTATTTTGTAAATAAAATAAAGCGGGCCGGTAAAAATATTTAATTGGTGACCGGTAGTAACAGTGTAGGTATTATCAGATTTAAGCAGGTCTATCTTTTGCCTTATAAAATCGGCAGCTTCTAATTTAATTGGGGTAGGGCTGGTTCCTTCATGGTTTTTGAAATATTGACCATGCAATACCTCTGCTAAAAGCTGTCTATTTGCTGCAACTTTTTTGTTCTCAAATAATTCGGCAAAGCCTTCAAGGGTGGGACGGTAACTGTAAAACGACCTTAATTCGGGAACATTTTCCAGGTAATCTATTACGGTTTGGGAAAAATACCCGGTGTCTTTATAGTCAATACAGGCTGCATCCATTCTTTTTATTTCAGATTTCGAATGTTCAATTTCGGATTTAAATAATTGAAATTAACATTAATACTAATGTCGAATTTAGATTTTAAAATCTGAAAACAAATAAGGAGCTGCTAAGATTGATTTTATTTTACAATCTGTCCATAAAGATCAAAGTCTTCGGCGGTGTTAATTTTAACATTAACAAAACTGCCAATCGCGGCATAATCAACAGATGCATCAATCAGCACCTCGTTATCTACCTCAGGCGAATCATATTCGGTACGACCAACAAAATAACCGCCATCTTTTTTATCTACCAGTACTTTATAGGTGTTGCCAATTTTTTCCTGATTTTTATCAAAAGAGATGCCTTGTTGTATCTCCATTATGGCATCGGCACGTTCCTGCTTTATTTCTTCAGGTACATCATCAACCAAAGAATGGGCGTGTGTTTTTTCCTCATGCGAGTAGGTGAAACAACCGAGGCGGTCAAATTTGGTATCCTCAACCCATTGTGCCATTTCTTCAAAATCCTGCTGCGTTTCTCCGGGGTAACCGGTTATCAGCGTGGTACGCATAGCAATTCCTGGTACTTTATCACGGATCTGGTTTACTACATCAATAGTTTTTTGTTTAGTTAAACCGCGGCGCATTGATTTAAGCATGTTATCACTGATGTGCTGTAAAGGCATATCCATGTACTTGCAAATATTGTCGCGCTCGTTCATCACATCCAAAACCTCCATAGGGAAACCGGCAGGGTAGGCGTATTGTAGCCTTATCCATTCTACACCGTTCACATCAGAGAGCCGGCGAAGCAGTTCATCCAAATTACGCTTGCCATACAAGTCAAGCCCGTAATAGGTAAGGTCTTGCGCTATTAGTATCAATTCTTTAGTGCCGTTCTTAACCAGGCTTTCGGCGTTCTTAACCAGCTGGTCAATAGGTGTACTTACATGCTTGCCACGCATTAAAGGAATGGCGCAGAATGAGCATGGGCGGTTACAGCCTTCGGCAATTTTAAAGTATGCAAAATGCGAAGGGGTGGTTAAAAGGCGCTCACCAATTAATTCGTGGCGGTAATCGGCACCTATGTTGGTTAGAATATTTTGTAGATCGTTGGTGCCAAAATAGGCATCAACATTAGTTATCTCGGCTTCCAGTTCGGGCTTGTAGCGTTCGCTTAAGCAACCTGTAACAATTACTTTTCCAACTTTACCCTGCTCTTTCAGCTCGCTATATTGCAAAATGGTGTCAATAGATTCCTGCTTGGCATTATCTATAAAGCCACAGGTGTTTATCACTACAATATCGTTACTGCGCAACTTGTCCGTTTCATGTACCACATCATAGGCATTGCCTTTAAGCTGGCCCATGAGTACTTCACTGTCGTAAATATTTTTTGAACAGCCCAAAGTCACCACGTTTACGCGTGGTTTTGCAGCTGCTTTTATTGGTTTGTTAATTTCTCTTGTCCTCATTGTTTCCCATTATGTCATTGCGAGCGATCGCGTGGCAATCTCGTCGCTTCTAAAAATTTGCGAGCGACGAGATTGCTTCGTCGTTCCTCCTCGCAATGACAATTTGTTCTATTTAAACAGGCTATCAACAAATGCCTGCCTGTCAAACAGCTGCAAATGGTCTATGCCTTCGCCTACACCTATATATTTTACCGGTATTTTAAACTGGTCTGATATTCCTATAACTACACCGCCTTTTGCTGTACCATCCAATTTGGTTAGGGCCAGGGCGTTAACGGCGGTGGCCTCTGTAAACTGCTTGCACTGCTCAATAGCGTTTTGCCCGGTTGATGCATCCAGCACCAACAATATCTCATGCGGTGCGCCGGGGATTACCTTTTGCATCACATTTTTAATTTTGGTAAGCTCGTTCATTAAGCCTACCTTATTATGTAAACGGCCGGCAGTATCAATAATTGCCACGTCGTCGCCATTGGCCACTGCCGAACGGAGGGTATCAAAAGCTACCGATGCAGGATCTGATCCCATTGGTTGGGCCACTACCTTTACATCAACACGTTTACCCCAAAGCTGCAACTGATCTACAGCTGCTGCGCGGAAAGTATCTGCTGCGCCTAACACCACCTTATTGCCTGCCTGTTTTAATTTGTAGGCCAACTTGCCAATGGTTGTGGTTTTACCCACGCCATTTACGCCAACAACCATTATTACGTAAGGCTTTTGACTGCCATACTCAAATGTGCGGAAGTCGTTGCTGTTATTTTCGGCAAGCAGTTGCTGTATCTCATCTTTTAAAAGGGTGTTCAGCTCTGATGTGCTTACATATTTATCTTTAGCAGCGCGTGCCTGTATGCGCTCAATTATTTTAAGGGTGGTGCTAACACCAACGTCAGATGTTACCAGCACTTCTTCCAGGTCATCAAGCACATCATCATCAACGGTTGATTTACCGGCAATTACTTTGGTGATCTTGGAAAAGAAGTTATCCTTGGTTTTCTCCAGGCCGGTATCAAGCGCCTGCTGTTCCTGCTGTGTATTTTCTTTTTTCTTGAAAAAATCAAATAATCCCATAAGTCAGATGTGCAGATGTGTAAATTAATTAATTCGATTTTTGGGCGTACAGGCAATATGATAAGCACATTTGCACATTTTCATTTCTGCACTTCCACCCTTAACAAAAAAAGCCCTCTCGTTTAAACAAGACGGCTTTAATATTTTCAGCAAAAGTAATTACAGGCCTTTACCTGTAAGAGCATCCTTGATGTTATCGTTAGCTACGATAGCTTCTTTGAATGAGTAAGCACCAGTACGTGGTGATTTGCTCATTGTTATTACTTTTGAAAATTCTTTTCCTTTACCTGCTACTTTCAGGGTTGCAACTACTTTCTTTGCCATGGTGTTTTTTGTGTTATACGTTTTACGTATTTAACGTATCACGTAAGTTTAATGTATCAATGTTATACGCTCAAGG
>JAQBNZ010000182.1 GCA_028288285.1 Mucilaginibacter sp. | reverse complement strand
TGGCAGTATGGCAGGGTTAACGGCACTGACTATGGGGATCGGCCAGGAAAAAGCAAACAAAGACAAAGGTGGCGCTAAAAAATAAAAGGCAGTTGACTCACCCCCTGCCCCCTCTCTGCTGCAAAGAGAGTTAAAGCAATTTAATAAACCGGATAATAAAATTTCCTTTAAGCCTCTGGTCGGTGTTTTCAGGCTGATCGAGGATTGGAATTATTCTAAAAAACGCTTAAATTGTAGGCATGCCAGGCTAATTTTAACCGCTAAATAAGAGCCAGTTGTTTTTTCTACCACCCAGTATAGAAGATTTTGTTCCAGAAAGCCATTTGGCAAGAGTAATCGACGAAGTCGTAGAGGCCTTAGACACCAAAGTTATTGAGAACCAGTACCATCTTCGTGGACAAAAGAGTTATCATCCTAAAATCTTAATCAAGCTGCTGATTTATGGATATTCCACTGGAGTATTTTCAGGCAGGGCAAGTAGCCAGTATAACTGATTTATTTTCAGACACTTATAACAGGTAGATTTACCTATGTCGATAAAAAAAGTATTGAATCAATCTTACTCAATCAGAACTAATGGCAAACGTAACTATAAGAAAAAAGTCGTTGTCAAAAAACCGGCAGTCACTTTATTTAGACTATTTGCCTCCGATATTCAACTCATCCACAAATAAACTACAACGTTATGAATTTTTGAAGCTCTTCGTTTATAACGAACCCATTAATAAAATTGAGCGGAAACACAATAAGGAAACAACTAAGTTGGTTGAATGGATCAGGCTGAAACGCCATCTTGATATACAGAACAGTAGATTCGGATTTTTATCTGAATCTAACAGTGGAGGAAATTTTGTCAACTATTTCAAAAAGTACACTGCAAGGCGTCAGAAAACAGATTCCGATAATATGGCTATGGCTTTTCGCTACTATGAGGATTTTATTAGCACCGGTCTGAAATTTTGCGATTTGAATGAATCAATATGTGAGGGCTTTCGGTCGTATCTTTTGAGTGGTCCAGGAATCAATTTCAGGGAAAAGCCCATTTCAAGAAACACGGCCGTTAGTTATTTCGCTAAATTTCGATCTGCATTAAAAGAGGCGTTCGGCAAAGGATTGCTCGCAGAATATCTTTACTCATTGGTCAAGCCTATAAAAGCCAACGAAACACATAGGGAACGTTTGGAATTAGCAGAACTTAAAAAGCTGATATCGAACCCGATTAGCCCCGAAGTAATGAAACGTGCTGCTATTTTTTCTGCATTGACAGGTCTCAGATTTTCGGACGTAAAGGCACTAAAGTGGTCGGAACTTAGAGGGCGTCCAGGTAAATACTATTTGCAGTATCGCCAGCAAAAAACAATGGTCGCTGAATACACGCCGATTTCAGTGATGCCTCTAAGTTAATGGGGAATAGAAAGGATGAATATGAAGTAGTTTTTAAAAATTTAGCTTACTCTTCGATTAGACTTAAATTGAATGAATTGTTACCGGACCTGATATTCGATTTCTGGGACAGGTTAAATACCACGATCAAATTTTTGGTGGCCGGTCACAAAGAGGTTAGCTAAAACTATCGCTATCCTGTAAATAACTCTTTGTTAAATTTGATAAATTTAAAACCCAATGCACTGTACATTTAATTTCCGCCCCGTCGGGCAGGGTGGTTTTTCCACAGGTTCCATAAAGGAAGACGATCGACCAGTTTTTGAATTTGCTTATGATTGTGGTACATTGACCCCTGGCGCACATTTAGCTGATCAGATCAGTGATGCCAGAAATGCGTTCAGAATGCAGGGCGGCAAGAGTATAATTGACCTGCTGATCATTTCCCACTTTGATGAGGACCACGTCAATGGCGTGGTTGAACTTTTAAGAGAAGTTCGCTGCCGGGTATTAGTCTCAATCTAAAACTTGCCGTATAAATAATTATTAATGTCGTTAATATTGCGGAATTTTTCTGATTCTCGGAAGCTTAAACTCAAAATTCATTAAATCTTATTGGGGTCGCCTAATGGGTTTTCCGCTTGTTTGAATAAGGCTGCTTCGCTTTCTGAGGGAATGTAGGCGGATGTATTATCCGGTACCGGCGTATTTATTCCGTCGTTAAACGATTTCGTGTGTTTCTTTTTATCAGTTTTTTCCAGCTCTTTATTTTCAATCTTGTCTGCTTTATCCTTTGCCATATGATTTTTTAATTTGATGATAGTTGAACTTGATTAGCGTCAACAGTTAATTTAACCCGACTGTCGCGTGCACATCGGGTATGTTGAACCAGAAAGTAGTTCCTTTCCCTAATTCACTTTCTACGCCCATTTCGCCCCCATGTAATCTGATAATCTCAGCAGAAATATATAAACCAAGTCCTAAGCCCGATGCACGATTATTATCTTTCGCCAATCTAAAGTAGCGGTCAAAAAGGTTGCCTAAATTTTCAGGTTCGATACCTTTACCGAGAATTTCCTCCTTGGTATCATATCCCAGCAGTATGATCAAAGCCATATTGACTTCAAGGATCTTAAAGTCTGGCGAGATGACCTTATTTGCCAATCTGGAATATTCAAAAATCGTACGAAAGCTGTCCTGATGATCTTTTTCTTTTAACTGTTGGGTTTCCAGCTTTAGTGCTGCGTTCTCTTTCTTTAACGATTCGATAGTATCCATCAGCATGAGTACTGTCCTTAGATTCCATCAATGTAAATATCAGCAGAAGGGGATGATCGCTCCCTTATAGAAGCGTAAAAGGTTAGTATTGTTTTAATTAGTTTTAGACAGCGAAGTGGTCAGTAGCCCTCGCGGTTAAAGCTGTGGGTTAACTTAACGGCGTTTGGCTCACTTATCTCATCCATCGTAAATTATCAGATACGGCATCTTCGATGCAAAAATACAATAATTTAATAGATAGTTAAATATCTTAATGCCCGTATAATATGCATTATTCCTGACAAATAATCACGATCGCGCCAAATGTCGGCCAATATGATGCGGTAGATTTTATGTCATTGAGTGTTGGTTATTCGCTGCCCGCTGTAAATTCAATTGTCAATTTTGTTTCTTCATTAACAGTACTCTTAATGCTGATTTTCCCACCGAGTGTTTCTACATGGGTTTTTACATAAAGAGCCCCATTCCTTTACCCTCTATCATGGGGTGAAATCTTTTATACAAACCAAATACCTGGTCGGCGGCTTTTGACAGATCAATACTCATTCGTTATCTTTGAATATTAGCTGAAATGAACCGGTTTTTTTTACGCTTCTAATTTCTATAAGACTTGTTATTTTCGGTCTGCGGTATTTTATACTATTCGATATCAAATTATAAAAGATGCTGTATAAATAGGTTTAAGCGTGAAAAATTCATTGATAGCCGCAAAGTCATAAACAATTGCTACGTTTCCATCGTTGATCAAACTTTCGATACCCCACTAATTCCTTTTCTCTATCAGAAAAATCACCTACAAAAATCCGATAGAGGCAGGAAGTTTATAAAAACCAACTCTTTGTGAACTGTGTTTATCAAAAGACTACTTCAGGTAAAACTATTACAAAAAAGGTCTTAGTTAACTTGACTAAAAAATTCGCTCTACCCAACAAAAGAATTTCCACGCGATAGTTCTTCGCCGCCCTTTACCAAGATGAATTTCGCATATTGAATACCTTCAAAATGACGTAAAAATTATAAATCTCCCTTTTTAAGGCGGAATTTAATTTTCTAATTTTACCTTGATTAGAAATCATTGCGAAATAAACTTTATAAGAATTGACTATGAAAAATCCATTTAAAAAAAGTGATCAGGCCGTAATTATCGCAGGCGTTGCAATCGCCAGTATCGCTGCAGGCGCGTTAGCTTATCTTTTTCTATCCGAAAGCGGGAACGAAACCCGTAAAAGCCTTAAGAAAAAGATCAAAGAGATCGCCAAAGACGCTGTGACTGAATTGAACAACCAAAAGGACAAACTCTCCAAAAAGGCGAGTGCGATATCGACGGAGGATGTTGTTAAATAAACCCACGACAGTATGTTAAAGCGTCCCGACATCCGAGATTCCTTTTTTGTTCACCAAAAATACTTCCTGAGCCCATAAACAGGGCTCAAAGCGCGTGGGAAATTACGAGGTTGCTACAGAAGGTCCGGACTAATGCTTCCCTTAATTTATAATACCTGGATTTTATATTAATATGTGTAAGCTAACGATGATGGAATTTAATAGGTTGAGTACGCATGACCAGGAAGAAGTCGTATGGAACGGCACTTTTTAGCTGATCGGGAGGAAAATGGCCTGATTGTGCGATTATATAGCTTGAGTGCATTTTACGGAGAGGTATTTTATGATGCCGATACCAATAAGGTGCTACGAGTAAGGGCTTTTGACACCACCGATCACCTGGTGCCTTACCTTGCGCACATTAAATTTAGTTTACAATAAACTTTATTGATTAGCAATCCTTATCTGATAATTAAATAAGTAACAGTGAATCGAAGATATTCCATTTTATTGGGCAGCGGCAGTTATCTGCCCACCCGCAGGATACGCAATGAAGACTTCGGCCAGCATATCTTTTATGATCAGCAAGGCCATCGGCTGGAAAAGGCGAACCAGGTGATCATTCAACAATTTGAACAGATCACCGGGATACAGGAACGCCGGTATGTGACTGATGACCTGGTGACTTCCGACATTGCCTTTTTCGCAGCTAAAGAAGCACTGGCATCTGCTCTTATAGACGGTGAAAAGCTGGATTATATCATTGTAGCCCATAATTTCGGTGATATCAGCGCAGCTAATCCAAGGAGTGAGTTTGTACCGGCACTTGCTTCGCGGGTTAAGCACCACCTGGGGATCAGCAATCCCAATACCATTGCTTATGATCTGCCATTCGGCTGCGCCGGTTGGTTGCAGGGGATGATACAGGCGGATTTTTATATCCGGTCCGGCAGCGCTAATAAAGTGATGGTGATCGGTGCGGAAACGCTCTCCCGTATTTGCGACCCACATGACCGTGACAGCATGATCTATGCAGATGGCGCCGGTGCCGTGATTTTAGGTGCAACCGAAAGCGAATTGCCTGTTGGTATACTGGCACATTGCACCCGGTCTTATAGCCATGAACTGGCCTATGTATTGAAAATGGACAAGTCTTACAATTTGGAACATGGCAGTGACCAGCTGTTCCTTAAAATGCAGGGGCGTAAATTATATGAACATGCGCTCAAGATCGTTCCTACCGCCATTAAAGACTGCATCACAATGGCCGGTCTGGTGATAGGTGATATAGACAAGTTGCTGATCCATCAGGCTAATAACAAAATGGACGAAGCAATCCTTAAGAACTTGTATGCCCTCTATGACCGAAAAGACATTCGCGAGAATGTCATGCCGATGACTATTTCCTGGCTGGGTAACAGTTCGGTGGCCACGCTGCCTACTTTATATGATCTCTTAGCAAAAGGACAACTTGAAGGCCATACAATTGGGCAAGGTAACACCCTGGTATTTGCTTCCGTAGGTGCCGGTGTTAATGTTAATGCGGTCGTTTATAAAATACCGGGATAACAACGACTTCAGGAATAACATCTGTTTGGAAAATCGCCCGGCTTAGGTTAACGATTAAATATTGTTTAACCAAATTTTAATTGTATTTTGCAGAAATATTTAATAATTATATAATGCAACAAGGAACAGTAAAATTTTTTAATGAAACAAAAGGTTTCGGATTTATCACACCTAACAATGGTGGCAACGAGATTTTTGTTCATTCCAGCGGTCTGATTGACAACGTTCGCGAGAACAGTGTGGTTAATTTTGATGTTGAAGAGGGCCGTAAAGGACCTAACGCAGTAAATGTACAAGTAGTTTAATACCTATAAATATTATTGTGGGCATCCTCCTTACCGGGAGGATGCTTTTTTTACTTTAAAATTCCGATCTGCACTTTTACATTTGTTGTTGCAGAAAGGGCTGATCATGAAAATGGAAAAAGAACTTATAATGACCCCTTCCTCGAAATTCGTTTTGATCTAAATGTTTTTTTGAAATGCGATCCCATTCTGCTCCTTTACGCATTCCAGAAAAAACTTATTCATTTCCGTTGGCTGCAATACCAAAGGTTTAGTAGATAATTCAAGCATTTCAATGCTCACCATCCGCCTGCCTGAAGGAGGCGATCTCAACGTATAAACCGCATGCTAACTGGATGGAAGCGTAAATTTGAAGGAACTTCCTTTACCGGGTTCGCTTTCTACCCATATTTTGCCGTTATGCCGGTGAATGATCTCAGAGCACAAATAGAGTCCGATGCCAAAGCCGTCAACTTTCTCGGTTTCCTTACTTTTAACCCGATAATGCGGTAGGAAAAGCTTTTCAATGTCATCGGGTGCTATTCCCATTCCCTGGTCAGTGATACTAACTGTAACGGTATTTTCTTTCAGCGTGCAGGCGATCTCGATCGGAGCCTCTGTCCCGGAATATTTGGCTGCATTGCTAAGGAGGTTGACCAGCACCTGTTCTATCTTGTCACGGTCAGCATTGATCGGGATAGGTTCGCAGGGCGACATGATGATCTTATGGGTAGCGGTAATGAACAGTGTTTCTTCAATAACATCACTGATAAGTTCATCTATGCTGAAAGTCAATTTAGTCAGGTGAAGCTTCCCGGCTTCGGCGCCTGATAGGTTGAGCAGGCTGTTGATCATGTTGAGCATCTTCTTAACCTGTTTTTCCACTTTTGAAAGCGCGCCGATGGTAAAACTATCTTTTTGTTTTTTAGCCCAGTTGTTCAACATTTGCACATAAGCTTTTAACGCAGTAAGCGGCGTTTTTAACTCATGACTAACTATTCCGATAAACCTGCTCCGGCGCAGGTCATTTTGTTTTTGTTCGGTGATATCTACTGAAATTCCTGAGAAAAAATCATTGTTTAGATCGGTGGAGCTAAACCCGCCGGTTATACTTAACCACCGGTGCTTTTTTTCGGGAGGGATCACTACCGGACATTCGATATATAAACTACTATGGTTCTTAATGGCGGATTCTACGGCTGTAATAACGGTGCTGCGGTTTTCAAGCACAACGTTCCGCAGCGCGTCCTCAAAAGACATGTCTTCCTCCGGTGAAAAGCCAAATAAGGCTTTAGTCCGGTCAGACGGCAGAAATTCACGGGTTTTCGCATCCAGGATCCATATGCCAACATTTGCAGAGTCAAGCGCAAACCGGGCGATATCTACGGACAGAAAGGTTCCGCCGGAGTTCGACACTGTTTCTTTTTCGGGCTTCTCACTCATCGTTACTATGCAAATTCATTCAGCCGCAAAAATACAGTATTTTTCTTAAACAACCCGATAGCAGACTGAGGCTCACTTATACCCCGTGCCTTAACGATTAATAGGCTGAGTTAAAAGATTTTACAGATACTACCCGGCAGCAATTGTCCGGTGAAAAACATAACCGAAATTGTTTAAGAAAGGGAGGGCCATTTATAAACATTGGAATCGATATGATGTAATTAAATTTGTGTTTGGCATTCAGTTTATTTGTAGAGATGTTCATTTTCGGAAAGTATTCTAATCATTTTTTTACAATTTGCTACTCTGTCATCAAGTTATGCCCATCGGCATATTTAAAATAATATTCTCCTCTTTAGAGTTTTTTCGAAAACATCATAAAAGAGAAGCCATTGCGAAAATTAACCTGTGCTGTACTTAACTGATTAAAAATATTTTTAAACTCGAAAGTACTGGAGATGCTAGTGCACCTGACCACCCGATTCAAGGTCGAACATATTCAACAGAAGGTTAAAGGAACAGCAGTGTCGATCAGTGTTCATTCACTAATAACATCAGTTTTTTTCATGATCAGCTGATTTTTTCTCGCCCGGATTAGCAAGCACTTCATCCCTGATCATGCCCTCAGGAAACATGACCTGTATTTCTTTTTGCGATTGTGCTAATTCGATTCCTGCGTTATTCAGCGCGATATAAACTTCGCGCATTACCCCGCTTTTCAACTGTAGCCAG
>JAQBNZ010000155.1 GCA_028288285.1 Mucilaginibacter sp. | reverse complement strand
TTGAAGCCGTGAAAAAAGGTATATCACAACCTGTAGGTTCATTAACTCAAATGGGAAGTATCCGTTTGGGTAAAAGAACAGAGAACCGTCATCCAAAAATTAAAGATTTTGTTCCATTGGCAAAATTAGAAGATATTGTATTTGGTGGATGGGATGTATATGAGGATAACGTTTACGAAGCTGCTATGAACGCTAAGGTTTTGGAATCTTCTTTACTAAATGAAGTAAGAGAAGGTTTAGAAGCCATCGTTCCGATGAAAGCTGCTTTTGATAAAAACTACGCTAAAAACCTTGATGGTACCCACGTTAAAACCGGTACCCGCCATGAACTTGCCCAGCAGGTAATGGATGATATCAAAAACTTCCAGGCAAAAAACGGCCTTGATCGTGTAGTTTTAGTATGGTGCGGTTCAACCGAGATCTATTACGAAGCATCAGCGATCCATCAAACTTTAGCTGCTTTTGAGCAGGCTTTATTAGATGATGATAAACGTATAGCGCCAAGTATGATATACGCTTATGCGGCTTTAAAATTAGGTATACCTTTTGCAAACGGTGCCCCTAACTTAACTGTAGATATCCCTGCGTTAATGGAGCTTGCTAAAGAAACTCAAACCCCTATTGCTGGTAAAGATTTCAAAACAGGCCAAACCTTAATGAAAACGATTTTAGCACCAGGCTTGGCAGCACGTTCACTTGGTGTACACGGATGGTTCTCAACCAACATTTTGGGAAACCGAGATGGCTTGGTATTGGATGATCCGGACAACTTTAAAACTAAAGAAGTTTCAAAACTGGGTGTGTTAGAAGATATTTTAAGGCCGGAGGATAATCCTGAGCTTTATGGTGAGATCTTTCATAAGATCCGTATTAACTATTACCCTCCACATGGCGATAACAAAGAAAGCTGGGATAACATTGACATTTTTGGCTGGTTAGGCTACAAAATGCAAATTAAGATCAACTTCCTTTGCCGCGATTCAATTTTAGCTGCGCCTATCGCTTTAGATTTAGCTTTGTTTTGCGATATGGCTAAACGTGCTAACATGAGCGGTATACAGGAATGGTTATCATTCTACTTAAAATCGCCGCAAACTGCACCGGGCTTACATGCAGAAAATGATATTTTTAAACAATTAATTAAGCTTGAAAATACATTACGTTACTTAATGGGCGAAGACCTGATCACTCATCTGGGCCTTGACTATTACGACGATATGTTTGCTAATGCATAATATTAAATAGTAAAGACCTGTTGCCGCATAACATATGCAGCAACAGGTCTTTTTTAGAAATACACTTTTCAATCCCACAAATTTCTCCCCCGGGATATTAATGGTTTTGCTGCACCACAGAAGTATTTTCTACATATATAGTAACATTTATTAACCTACATAGTCTATTTGGCTAATTGTGTAGTAACAGACTGGTTTAACAATAGTATTCACTATTAACAAGTAATATAATTTAAAAATTGCTAATGGCAACTTTTGTTAAAGCTCAGGCTTCATCATTTATAGCATCGACATTTGACTTTTTGACCACAGTAGTCTGTAAGGAATTTTTTTACCTTTGGTACGTAACTGCAACACTACTTGGAACTATTGTTGGCGGTGCATTAAACTTTGTTTTAGGCAGGGTTTGGGTGTTTGACGGTAAAGAAAAAGGCATACCCCAACAGGTATTAAAATACCTGGTAGTATGGGGCGGAAATTCAATACTTAATACTTCTGGTGTGTTTTTTGTAACACATTATACTGGTTTAAGCTATATAATTTCAAAAGTATTAGTTTCAATATCTGTAGGTGTAAGCTATAATTACTTCCTGCAAAAAAGGTTTGTATTTGCATAATTGCAATAAGTTTAAATGAATTTGGAAGCATCTTATAAGCACTTATTATTTATATTATTATTATTTGTAAGCAGCTCCTTATTTGCACAAAATACTGTTGTAACCGGTAGTATAACAGATGGTAGTAATAAACAGGCCCTACCATTTGTATCAGTAGCCTTTATAGGCAGCACTATTGGAGTTACAACTAATAACCAGGGATTTTATTCTATCCGCTCTACAAAGCCTTATAGTCAAATTAAAGTGTCATACATTGGCTTTAAAGATGTCATTTTAACTGTAGTACCAGGTAAGGAGCAAGTTATAAATGTAAGGATGACCCCTACATCAAAGCAGCTAAACGAAGTTTTAGTTAAAACAAAAAAAAAGCCTAAATATGTTAATAATAACCCAGCGGTTGAGCTAATACGTAAGGTTATTGCCAATAAGGATAAGAACCGTCCCGAAAGCTATCAGTACGTTGAGTATAAGGAATATGATAAGATGCAGTTTTCGTTGAGCAACTTATCTGATAAAGTAGCTGACAAAAAACTTTTTAGAAAATACAAATTTGTATTTGAAAATAAAGACACGGTAACTTACCCGGGAACAACCCTTTTGCCTATCTTTTTGAAAGAAAGGCTTTCACAGGTCTATTATCGTAAAAACCCCGAGGCAACCAGAAACATTTTACTTGGAGAAAAATCGGTTGATTTTGGACCGGGTTTTGATACTGAAGGCATAGGCCAGTATTTTAAACATCTATATGCTAAAATTGATATTTATGATAATAGCATTATGCTTTTGGGCAGGCAGTTTTTAAGCCCTATTGCTAACAGCGCCCCAACTTATTACAAGTTTTTTATTACAGATACCGTGGCTCTTGACAATGGTCAAAAACTTGTTCAGCTTAGTTTTACGCCACGCAATACTAACGATATACTTTTTGAGGGCGAAATTTATATTACCCTTGATGGTAATTATGCTGTACAAAAAGCTGGCCTCACTATTAACAAAAACATCAACGTTAACTTTGTGCGCAGCATGCACGTTGATCAGACCTTTGAACAAAACCCTGATGGCCGCTATCACCTTAGTAAAAGTAACACCTTTGCAGATTTTGGCATATCCGCTAAGCGCAAGGGCGGCTTATTTGGCTCACGCACTTTAACTTTTAAAAATTATATTCTAAACAAGCCACATCCTGATACTACCTATATAGCCCCGCCAGAGGTTGAAGATGAAGAAGTTAAAAACCGCCCGGAGAGCTTTTGGGCAGCGAATCGTTTAGACACACTTACCCAGGCCGAGGCAAAAACTTATAAAAATATTGACAGCCTTGTTCATATGCGATCATTCAGGCGTACTGCTGATATTGTTAACCTGCTGTTTGCCGGTTTTAAAGACTTTGGAAAATTTGAAGTTGGGCCAGCCAGTACCTTTTACAGTTTTAACCCTGTAGAAGGGTTTAGGCTGCGCTTAGGTGCGCGCACAACTACTAACTTCAGTAAACGCTATTTTCTGGAGGGTTATGGCGCCTATGGTTTTAAAGATGATCGCTGGAAATATTTTATAGCCGGTACATATTCTTTAAACAATAAAAGCATTTACAGGTTTCCGCAGCATTACATAAGGGCAAGCTTTCAACGAGATACTAAAATACCCGGCCAGGAACTGCAATTTATAAAGGAAGACAACTTTTTACTATCCTTTAAACGAGGCAGAAATGATAAATACCTTTATAATGACATTTACCGATTAGATTATGTAAGTGAGTATGAAAATCATTTCTCATACAAGTTGGGCTTAAAAAAAACAACGCAAACACCTACAGGCAGCTTATACCCTTTTATAAGTAGCCAAAGCAACATATTTAATCACCTAACTACTACAGAGGCTTCTATAGAACTGAGGTATGCCCCCAATGAGCAATATTATCAGGGTAAGTTATTCCGTACACCTATTATAAATAAATACCCTAAAATTTCGTTGGAATTTACAACGGGGTTAAAAAACGTTTTAGACGGCGAGTATAATTATCAAAACTTAACTGCACGTATTGATAAACGCTTTTATGTAGCACCATTTGGCTTTGGAGACTTTACAGCCGAAGCTGGCAAAATATTTGGGCAGGTACCTTATCCCCTGCTTAACATTCACCGCGCTAACCAAACCTATGCTTACGTTATAGACTCGTACAATTTAATGAACTTTTTAGAGTTTGTAAGTGACAAATCAGTAAGCTTTAATTTAGACCAGCATTTTGGGGGTTTCTTTTTTAATAAAGTGCCCTTGTTTAAGAAATTAAAATGGCGTGAAACCGCTTCTGTTAAAGTGTTATATGGTGGTGTAAGTGATAAAAATAACCCTTCAATACACCCTAATTTATATCAGTACCCTGTTGATGAAAACGGTGCACCAATTACCTATGCCCTGGGTAATAAAGCATATGTTGAAGGAAGTTTTGGTATTGAAAACATTTTTAAGTTTATAAGGGTTGATGTGGTAAAGAGGTTTACCTATCTGGATCATCCCGGTATTGCAGAATGGGGCGTGCGTACGAGGGTGAAATTTGATTTTTAATATGTGTAATTTTAATTATTTTTATTGTTAATGGAACAGCAAACTTCACTACGTACAAGCTTACAGCTTAGGATATATAAAATTATTGATCCATTTGTTAAACTGCTTATAAAGCTGGGGTTAACGCCAAATGCTGTAACTTCTATCGGCTTTATTTTAAACGTAGGTGTAGCGGCCATATTTATAATTGGTGGTGAAGACGGTGACCGTGCAGATCTTACCTATATAGGCTGGGCTGGTGGCTTAATACTGTTTGCCGGCTTATTTGATATGCTTGACGGGCAGGTAGCCCGTTTAGGTAATATGAAATCGGTTTTTGGCGCCTTGTATGATTCGGTACTTGACCGTTACAGCGAACTGATCATGTTCCTGGGCATTTGCTATTACCTGGTTGCACACCATTATTTTTTAAGTTCGATATTTGCATTCATCGCTTTAATAGGTTCCATGATGGTAAGCTATGTACGTGCCCGTGCCGAAGGTTTAGGCGCCGAAAGTAAAGGCGGTTTAATGCAAAGGCCCGAGCGTGTGGTTACAATTGGCGTTTTTGCAATAGCATGCGGTGTTGCTTCTACCTATATTGGTGGCGATTATAAACTATACATACCTGGTATTAAATATCATGTGTTTGAAACCATGTCAATATTCACTTTTCCTATTGCCATACTTGCCGTATTAACAAACTTAACTGCTTTTAAAAGACTGATGGATGCAAAAAAAGCATTATCAGAGAACGAAGATGAATAATACCCCTATTAAACTGACATTCCTATTCCTGTTTATTAATTTCACGCTACCACTTAGTGCTGCTGTAAACCTTAATAGTTCTAATAAAATTACCGGTGCTGATAGCGCAGCGCATAAGAAACATATAAAGTCACCTGTGTTTCCTGTACCGCCAGCAGACCATAACAGGCTTTTTTATATTCAGCGTACAGCAAATATCAATACATTGATATATGACCTCAATATTGATAAAAAAACCGGCAAACCTGATACAGAAACGCCTGTACACGCGTATTGGATAAGGTATAATGAGAAAGGACAAAAAGAGGAATTAAATTATATTCAACGTAAATTTGCATATGGTTTAATAACAAAACCTTTAGGTGATGATAGGTATGATATCAGATTTGTGTCATACAAAAAATTTCCGCTTACTTTAATGAAGGGAGCAGACGGAAAATATCATATCTTCGCATCTATAACGCAAAAGCAAACAATGCTTAACTACGTGTTTATTAAGATAGAGGGCGGTTCGTTTTGGTTGCCAAATGTAATTTATGTGGAATTGAAAGGGATAGACCCTGTAACAGGAAAAGAAATTACAGAACGTTTTAAACCCTAAGTAACTATGGCAAAGAATTTTGTTTCTAACTCACAAGAATCTGTGAGAATGTTTAAAAATAGCTTTTTAGAAAGTTTATCAAAGGTGCATTACTTTGTACCTATAATACTTTTTGTACCGGTTATTTTGGTTTGCAGCTACTTTGCTTATGATAAGCAAATTGGCGCGCTTAATTACATCGGGCTTTTCTTATTCGGGCTTTTGGTATGGACACTTACCGAATACATTATGCACCGTTTTGTGTTCCATTTTGTACCTAAACAAAAATGGGCATTGCGTTTGCATTTTATATTCCATGGGGTACATCATGATTACCCGAGCGATGCAATGCGTTTAGTAATGCCGCCATCGGCAAGTATACCATTAGCTACCGGCTTTTACTTTTTGTTTGATGCATTATTACCTGCCAACTATATTTTCGGTTTTTTCCCAGGCTTTATTTTAGGTTATCTGGTATATGACATATCACACTATGCCATTCATCACTTTAATTTTAAAGGCAGTTTTTGGAAAAGCATTAAACAGCACCATATGCTGCATCATTACCAGGATCCCACAAAGGGCTATGGCGTAAGCTCACCTTTGTGGGACAAGATTTTTAATTCAGATTTCATTAAAAAGCAGAATGGCTAATGATGGTAATGATGATATACAGATCAATGCAAAAAATATAAGTATTGTTTCTGCTATATCAGTCGCCTACTTACTTTTTTCATATTTTCTGGTAGGTTATAAATCAGACCAATTGGTTCTACTGGGTATCTTCAATCTGTGTTTTTACGCAACAGGTACTACACGCAGGTTTATACTTGGCTTCTCTATCTTTATTGTTTATTGGATCATTTTTGATTACATGAAGGCATTCCCTAATTATAATTATAATGATGTAGCTATAGGCGAGCTTTATTATGCTGAAAAAAAATTATTTGGTATTAATATTAACAACAGCGTGCTTACACCTAATGAATACCTTTATTTGAAAAGGACCAGTTTGGTTGATGTTTTTTCCGGTTTGTTTTATTTATGCTGGGTACCAGTACCACTGGCCTTTGCCGCTTACCTTTTTTATCGAAATAAACAGCAATTTTTACGCTTTGCTTTAACTTTTGTGCTGGTTAACCTGCTGGGCTTTATTGTTTATTACGCCTATCCTGCCGCACCACCCTGGTACATACAATTACACGGCTTTAAATTCCAGCCGTTAACGCAAGGGAATATGGCCGGACTTGCCCGTTTTGATAAATACTTTAATATAACCCTGTTTAAAGCTATATACTCAAAAGGCTCTAATGTATTTGCTGCTATGCCGTCGTTGCATTCATCCTACCCATTAATTGTACTGTATTACGGTATTAAAAACAGACTGGGTGTTATTAATTTGTTTTTTGCGGTAGTAATGGCAGGTATATGGTTTACTGCAGTATATGCCAGTCATCATTATATATTAGATGTGCTTGCGGGTATTATTTGTGCTGTTTTAGGTATTACTTTATTTAATATTACCCTTTCATCATCTGCGCTGTTAAACAAGTTTCTCTTACGATACGAGCAGATCATCCAATAAATAGTGTTAGTTACCAATATTATGTATACTTTAGTATACTGGTATTGATTATATTAATAAGTGAAATATGTAAATATTTATATATTTCGCATCTTTTATGCACATGATTTAATTATCGACCTATAAAAGTTAGTTATATCTCATAATTACTAACCTGTGATGATTCACAATTAAAACAGGCATGTAATTTGAATACATATAATAATACAACGTAATCTGTGTTCAGATGAAAAAAATATTTACTCTTGCCTTATTCATTTTATTAGCTGCATCCAAACTATTTGCTGATACGCATGATCTTGATAGCTTAAAAACCAAGCTGCAACTTACTACTATTGATTCTTTGAAAGGCAATATTTATAAACAAATAGCCGCTCAATATTTACAATACGATACTATAAAACATAGTGGCGTAAAACGATACTATCAGAGCGAAGCGCTTAATTATACAATGCTGGCACTGCACAATTACAGTTATTATGCGGATACTTTAGGTATGAGAACCTGTTTTGATTACCTGGCAAAGGTTTATCAATCTCAAAAAAAATACAGTCAGGCAAAATGGTTCTTATTACAATCTAATAAAATATCGCGCAGCAAGCATGATATATTTAATGTCATTACATCGCTTGTAAAATTATCTGGTGTTAAGATGGATAATAAGGACTATAAGTTGGCCATGCGCGATCTGAATGAAGCATTAGCTTTATCTACAAAAAATAAAATGTCTAATCTTGAAGCCTTGGTACAGCAAAATTTCTCTTTTTTATACAACAGGATGAAAGATTACGAAAAAGGCGACCTTGCTTCAAAAAGAGTAGCAGAGATTAACGAAAATATTAAGCATGATGATGAGTTAAAATTAATTGCAATGCAAACCAATCATGACTCTGCACAATCTAAAAAGGTAACTCCTGTTGTAAAAAAGAAGATTTCTGCAAGTACTAAAAAAAGCAACAAAACAACTTCTACCAAAAGGTTGGCATCTATATAATTATAATATAATGTATTAACAGCGATACAACTCAATTGCTTATATATTACGCAAAAAAGATCATCCCAATAAGATGATCTTTTTTACGTTAAACCACCGGCAAATTATGATGTCAAACACCTCAACATGAAAATATTTTTTTTAGGTATTTCGCTCCTGTTTATTGTACTATTTACAGGCAGCTTTACATATAATAATCCTGATGATTATACAAGCTTTAAACAGCAATTTTTAGAGCTGATAAACAAAACACGCACAAAAGGATGCACTTGCGGCAATACCTATATGCCTCCTGCCGCTCCCATGGTTTGGAACAACGATCTGGAGAAATCTGCACAGGGCCACGCCAAAGATATGGCCAAACACAACTACTTTAGCCACACCAGCAAAGACGGCCGCACTATGGAAACCCGCATTGTTACCGCAGGATATTTATTTAAGGGATTTAAAAGTTTTATGGCAGGCGAAAATATTGCCTTTGGGCAAACAAGTATTAATGAAGTTATGACCGGCTGGTATAAAAGCGAGGGCCACTGCAAAAATCTGATGAACCCAGGCTTTAAAGAAGTTGGCGTTGCCGAGTACAACACTTACTGGGTACAAGATTTTGGCGGCCGCGAATCATTCTCTACCGAGCAGCAAAGGCTTATAAAAAGCGGTAAATACAAACTAATACAACAGGACCCCGTAAGGCACTAATCTTGCGGATCTTCCTTTTCTTTTTTAGGCATTGGGCCACGTTTATAAATAACTAATCCGTTTAAAAAGTTGCGCAATAACTGGTCTTTACAAGGCTGATAATTGGGATGATCTTCTTTGCGGAAAATAGCGCTTAATTCCGTTTTGGTTGTACGGAAGTTGGCCAGTTTTAATATTTCAATAATATCGTCATCGCGCAGCTGCAATGCCACCCGAAGCTTTTTCATAACATCATTATTACTCATAGCTTACCTGGTTATATATTTTTAAATATTACTATTCCGTTGTGCCCGCCGAAACCAAATGTATTGCTTAAAGCGGCATTAACTTTTTTATTAATGGCTTCTTTTATAACAATGTTTAACCCTTGCGGAATTTCAGGATCAATGGTTGTAGTATTGATGGTTGCAGGTATAATTCCATCATTTATCGTTTTTATTGATATAATAGCTTCTATCGCACCTGCAGCACCCAACAAATGGCCGGTTACAGATTTTGTAGCACTTATATGCAATCCATCATGACCATCAAATACTGCCTTTATCGCCTTTGATTCACTGATATCACCAACCGGTGTTGATGTAGCATGTGCATTTACATAATCAATATCGGTTGCATTTAATCCTGCATCTTCCAGCGCTAATTTCATACCCCTAATGGCGCCTTTACCTTCCGGATGGGTAGCAGTTATGTGATAAGCATCTGATGTCATGGCAGCGCCTCCTACTTCGGCATAAATATGTGCTCCCCTTGCTTTTGCATGTTCATATTCTTCTAACACCAGTACACCGGCGCCTTCGCCCATTACAAAACCATCACGTTCCACATCAAACGGCCGCGAAGCCTTTGTTGGGTCATTATTACGGGTTGATAATGCTTTTAATGAATTATAACCTCCAATTGATGCCTCACTAATAGGCGCATCAGAACCACCGGTTATAATGATTTTTGCTTTACCAAATCTAATATAGTTAAATGCATCCATTATAGCGGTATTAGCACTTGCACAAGCCGAAGCCGTTGAGAAGTTCACCCCCATAAACCCAAATTTAATAGAGATTACACCTGCAGCCATATTAACCAATGTTTTAGGTATAAAAAATGGGTTAAAATGAGGCTCAAAGCCAGATGCGGCATATTCTTTATATTGCTGCTCAAACGTTTCCATACCACCATGGGCACTACCAAAAATTACCCCAACATCAAACGGCGACATGGTATGCATATCAAACCCTGAATCTTTAATGGCCTGTATAGCTGCTACAAGTGCATACTGAGTATACAAGTCGCTACGTTTTATTTCATGCCTATCCAGGTATTGAGCGGCATTAAAATCAACTATTTGTGTGGCAAAGCGGGTTTTAAACTTTTCAGCGTTAAAACGGGTAATGGCTTTAGCCGGACTATTTCCTTCGACAATATTATTCCAAAAACTGGCAACATCATTTCCTGACGCGGCAACAACTCCCATGCCGGTAACTACAACTCTTTTCATCAATTAATTTATACAAGCTATTTATTTTCCTGCTTGCTGCAAAAGTACTACAGTAAACCTTATTATTTAAAAAAATTTCACCAGCCCATTATACCCATTGTGCGCACATATTCTGGTTGCAAGGGCGCATTTATAACTACCTGCAAGCCTGTAACCGGGTGCGTAAATGTTAATTGTGATGCATGAAGCATCATAGTATCCAATTCCCAGGTTTCTTTAAACAGCTTGTTTTGCTTATTGCAGCCATGTGTACGGTCGCCTATAATGGGATGGAATATATGAGCGAAATGTTTGCGTAGTTGGTGCATGCGGCCCGTCTCCGGCGCAGCCTCAACCAATGAATACCTTGAGGTGGTATGTTTGCCTAAAGCAACATCCAATTCCGCACGCTTTAAAGTAATATAGCGCGTAAAGGCTTCCTGTAAAGTGCCATTCTCTTTACGCAGCGGGTAATCAATCTCTTCGCTATCCGGCGTGTAACCGCGCAAAATGGCCAGGTACTTTTTCTTTACCTGGTTTTCCATAAACTGCTGCTGCATGGCAATTTCTGTAGGCTTATCAAAAGCAAAAAGCAACACACCACCGGTTTTGCGGTCAATACGATGCGCTGGATTTACTTTTTTGCCTATCTGATCGCGAAGTATCTGCAGGGCAAATTCTTCCGCATCTGCAGCTATAGATGAACGGTGCACCAACAAACCGTGCGGCTTGTTAATGGCTATTAAATAATCGTCCTGATAAAGAATATCCAGCATCAACTTAAAACAAACTGAAACTGCCCGGTAATTTGGTTAAGCGAATCAACCTCAGCTCCAACAACCTGTGCCGGATTAATACTGTAAACGGGGCTCTCTTCGTATCTTGATGCAACACTAATATGAGTATCACCGGCGTGTTCAGCAAATAGTTGCTGCACCACCTCCGGGTTGTTATTATCTTTTGATAGATGCGCCAGCAGCACATGGCTCATATAATCAGGTTTATGGGTGATAAACATTTCAAGCGCCTGCTTATTAGATAAGTGGCCTTTTCCACCACGGATACGACGTTTTAAATAGATTGGATACCTGCCCTGCTCCAGCATGTCTTCGTCATAATTAGCTTCAAGGAACACTGCATGGCACTGCGCGAAATGACGAATCAAATGCTCACATGGCGCCCCAATATCGGTAAATACGCCTATGCGAGTGTCCCCATTGGTTATCATAAAGCTATGTGGCTCAACAGCGTCATGATGTTTGGGAAATGCTGTGATCTCCAAACTACCAATCTGTACCGGCAAATAAGATTTTAGTGTATAGCACAGTTCTTTAGGTACATCCCTGCAATGATGTACAGTACCATCGGTAACGTAAACCGGCAGGCGGTATTTTTTAGCTAACACGGCTAAGCCGCGGATATGATCAGAATGTTCGTGTGATATAAAAATGGCTTTTACCTTTTGCATAGATAAACCCATGCGGGCCATCCTTTTTTCAGTTTCGCGGCAGGATATACCGGCATCAACAAGCACAGCTTCCCGCTCATTACCAATGTAATAGCAATTGCCGTTACTCCCCGAATTTAATGACGCAATAAACACCGGCATAGCCTACAAAGTAAAACATTTTACGCTAATAGAAAAAGCATAAATTAAGTATTAATTTAATCGAAAAGCACAGTATGCTCATGTGCTTAAAAATTGACACTAACAAAAAAGGACCAGCCATTACAGCCGGTCCTTTTATATAAAAGCATTTTTTAAATTTTATTTTGATGAAGAAACCTGCATTGGGTTAACACCTACAGACTGGCCACGTACCGGCCCTGCGCCTGCAACACGTTGTTTAAACAACTGGAACTTTGATGGCTCCGGCAATTTACCCCAGTAGTTATTGCTCTCATCAATATCAGCCGTTTCGCGCATTGGGTCAAGTTTTATAGAAGCAACTTCTTTATCTTGTATATAGAATTTGCTCACTGAACGCTCATTTAAGCGCCAAACCTGTGCTGGTATACGATCAACTTGTTTAGTACCATCTTTATAAGTGAATTCAACAATGATAGGCATTACCAAACCACCTTTATTGCTAAAGCTTAACTCATAAAAGTACTTGTTTGCATATTTGGCCTTATCTTCGTCAGTAACGGCATCAGGTGTGAACGGCTGTGCGGCTGGCTGGCCTTTCATGATAGATGCAAACTTATTGCTATCAACACCTATCATGCCTCTATCGTACTTCCAGTAAAAATCCTGCGTAGCAGTATCCTTGTCTGTTTGGAACCTGATGTTCTTATCATTTTTGTTCCTGATTTTTGAAATATCCTCAAAGCTATTTACAGCAGGCGGAGCTAACTTTGATGCCCCACCACCAGGCCTGCGCATGTTTGGTAATTTGCCATCCATATCAGCCTTTGCATATTTAACAGAATCTAATGAAATATCTACAGGGTCGGTTCCGTAGAACCAGCCTCTCCAAAACCAATCCAGGTCCTCACCACTTGCATCTTCCATAGTACGGAAAAGATCAGCAGGTGTAGGATGCTTAAATGCCCAGCGGCGTGCGTATTCTTTAAAGGCATAATCAAACAGTTTGCGGCCCATGATAGATTCGCGCAGTATGTTTAAAGCAGTTGCCGGTTTTGTATAGGCATTAGGGCCAAACCTTACAATGTTCTCGGAGTTGGTCATTACCGGTTCCAATTCATTCTTAGGTAGTTTCATATAATCAACAATAGTATAAGCTGCGCCCTTTTTACTTGGGAATTTATTATCCCAAAGCTCTTCGGTAAGGTACTCAACAAATGAGTTTAAACCCTCATCCATCCAGGTCCACTGGCGCTCATCACTGTTCACTATCATCGGGAAAAAGTTGTGACCAACTTCATGGATAATTACACCTATCATACCGTTCTTGGTGCTTTCGCTGTAGGTACCGTCTTTTTCGGTACGGCCATAGTTAAAGCATATCATTGGGTACTCCATACCATTTGATGCTTCAACACTTTGTGCAACCGGATATGGGTAAGGGATAGTAAAATCAGAGTAAGTTTTTACAGTATGTGCAACCAAGCGTGTTGAATATTTATTATACAGGTTGTATGCTTCTTTACCGTAAAAGCTCATGCACATTACGTTTTTGCCACTTACTTTTTGCCCCATTCCATCCCATACGAATTTACGTGATGATCCGAATGCAAAGTCGCGAACGTTGTTTGCCTGGAAAACCCAGGTCTTTTTGCCTGTTGCTGGCGCTTTCTCTGCTTTTTTAGCTTCTGCAAGGGTAACAATTTCTACCGGAGCCGTTGCTGTTTTAGCACGATTATAGCGTGCCAGTCTTTCAGGACTTAACACAGCGCTGTAATTGATACATTCGCCAGTACCGCCAATAACGTGGTCTGATGGAACAGTTATTTGAACATGAAAGTTACCAAACGTTAAGGCAAATTCACCACGGCCGGTAAACTGGTGGTTTTGCCAGCCCTGAAAATCGCTGTAAACGCAAAGGCGCGGATACCATTGCGTCATAGTAAACAGGTAGTTACCATCCTCAGGGAAAAACTCATAGCCCCCCCTGCCGCCTATTGCCATACGGTCGGTAATTTTATAGTTCCAATCTAAATTAAAAATAAACTGTGCACCAGGTTTTAATGGAGCAGGCAGGTCTATACGCATCATTGTTTTGTTAATGGTATAACTCAATTTCTTGCCAGTTACATCGGTCAGTTTGGTTATAACATCACCCAGTCCGTTATCAACATCTCCGTTACGGCCAGCAGAGCGGTCAACATTTTGCGTGGTTGAAAACTTAGGCATGGTTGAGCCGCTTTGGTAATTGGCGTTATTAAGCGTATTATGCTCGTTTTCATCTAATTGCAACCAAATGTAAGTAAGCGGGTCTGGTGAGTTATTATAATAAGTTACTGTTTCGCTGCCTGTAAGCTTTAGGTTTTTTTCGTCCAGCTCACATTTAATATTGTAGTCTGCACGTTGCTGCCAGTATTTTACACCAGGTGCACCGCTGGCTGTTCTTTGCTCATTAGGAGTATTTAAAATAGTACCTAACTGCTCAAACTTGTTACCATGGTTACTACCAGGGTTGTTTTGTATATCCTGTGCAAAAGCAGCACCGATAATACTTACTGTAAATAAAACGCTTGTAAAAATCCGCTTCATATTTATTGATGAGTTAAAAAATCAAATTTAATTTAAAAAGGCAATCTTTCAAGAGCCATTTGTACCGATAATGCAAACACACCTGCTGATAGGAAAAATACCCAATCGCGGCGAGCTACTTTTATATATTTTATAAATAAAAGAGCAAAAATCAGCACAATTGCAACTACGCATATCTGTCCTGCCTCAAGCCCTATATTAAAACCAAACAAGCCCATTCCTACTGATTGATCTTTTGCGAGCATAATACGAATAGCATTGGCAAATCCCATTCCGTGTATCAATCCAAAACCAAGGGCAAGGTAGTAGTTCACTTTAGCGCTGCCACCCTTTTTATCAACTCTCAAAATATTATTAAGAGCGGTTATAAAAATAGTACATGGTATTAAAAACTCAACCCATTTGCTTGAGAACCTTATTAAATCAAGCACGCTCAAGGCCAGTGTTAACGAGTGCCCTATAGTAAAGGCGGTAACTAATATTAATACCTGTTTTATATTTTTAAAGGTATATACCGATGCTAATGCCAAAATAAACAGCTGGTGATCTAATGCTTCGGTACTGATAATGTGCTTCCATCCCAACCCAAAATAAAAAACAAAATCAGACATACTAATATGGGCATTGAAAGCGTAAATTTAGCACGTTTTTAATATTAATGAAACTTGCTTGCATTATGATCGCTTTTTTTGGTAAATCACTACTATATTGTTACATTTTATCTGGTGCCTTGTTTATTAACAAAGCAGCTGATATTAATTTTCACCCCCTGCATGTAAGCACAACCGATGTTAGCTTTAACGCACAGGATAACCAGCTGGAAGTAATCTGCACAATTTTCACTGATGATTTTGAAGTAGCACTTGAAAAGCAGTTTCGCGCCAAAGCCGATTTAACCAAGCCAGAAATGCATGCCGCTATGGATGCATTTGTAAAAAACTATATTAACAGCCACCTGCAACTAAAAACCGGAGCTGCTCCTTTAGCACTAAATTATATTGGATACGAAATTAACCGCGAAGCTGTAAACGTTTATCTTGAATCGGCAAAAATAGCTGCACCTAAAAAGATTGATGCCGAAGTAAGCCTGCTGCAAAATGTTTACAACGATCAGCTAAACATTGTACATATGACTGTGGCGGGTAACCGTAAAAGCGCTAAGTTAGATTATCCTGCAAAAAAGGTCACTCAAACATTTTAAAGCTGTAAACATATTTCCACAAGCACAAGTTGTTAATTTCAATATGAGGCATTTACATAAAATGTAATTTAGTTTGCTCAATTATTAAATTTCGTTCTTAGGCTTAAATTTTCAATATTTGTACGCCCTTGTACAATACCTTGTTAGTTCCGAAAAGTTGCTTTAGCTTCTTGTGTATATATTTTCAAATTAATCGTTGCTGATTTTTGTAGTTAACTATACATTTGATGCTGGATGTTTAATTACATTTATGAACCAAAACCGTGCTTTAAAACGACTATTTGATATATTTTTCAGTTTAGCAGTTATCATATTTATTTTATCATGGCTTTTACCAATACTGGTTATTATAATAAAATTAGAGTCATCGGGGCCTGGTATTTTTAAGCAGGAACGTTCAGGCAGAAATAATAAACCATTTTGGTGTTACAAATTCCGCAGTATGCGGGTTAATAACATTTCAAAACAAGCTACTAAAGGTGATATAAGAACAACCAGGATTGGCGCGTTTATGAGAAGGACCAGTCTGGATGAGCTACCTCAATTTTTTAATGTTTTATTTGGAGAAATGAGCGTTGTAGGCCCAAGGCCGCACATGCTTAAACATACCGAAGAATTCAGCCTCGTAATAGATCAATATATGGACCGCCACTTTTTAAAACCGGGTATCACTGGCTGGGCACAAGTTAATGGTTATCGTGGTGAAATTAAAGATCATGAACAAATACTAAAAAGGGTTGAGTATGATATTTGGTATATTGAAAACTGGACCAATACCGGCGACATTAAAATAATACTCAAAACTTTTATAAACGTTATAAAAGGTGACGAGAATGCTTATTGATTAACCCCTTACTGTTCTGTTTAATTATTACTTACTATATTTAAATAGCAATATATTACCATTGTTTATTTGATTGCCTTCGTTTGATATATATAAGTTGCCCTGCTTATCAAATGCCATACCTTCGGGCTGTAAAAATGCATCAGCATTTAACGGATAAACCTGCTGAACGTTCCAGCTTTCATCAGCCACAACCAAAAGTTTATTTACTGATGATAATATATACCATTGCTTGGTAAGCGGATTTTTTGCCAATGCCGATGGATGAAACTTAAGCTTTTTCTTACTTATAAGTTCGCTTATCTTCCTCACATCAACTTTAAAATTACCTGCGTTTGAAATAGAGCCATCTGCTGATACATTTAGTATAAAGCCGCTGCATTCCTTTTCGTGTTTATCGCCAGGGCATTGCTTACATAAAGCATATAATTTATTAGCTGCCTGATCTGCATGCAGGCTCTCATATTCGCCGGCGGGCAGCAAGTTATCAAACTCTTTTATATCTGTTAATTTACCGCTATTAATCTCTTTCAGCGCAAGGCTGTAAAACTTGCCATCGCTGCGCAACATAATGGCCCTGCTCCCAATAATGGCCACATCCTCATAATCGCCGTGTTTACCAAATTTGGCATGGCTTACCTGCTTATCCCCCGGGCGGAAATAGTATATTTTACCATCTTCATCCTGCTCGGCATATATGCGGCTATTATCGCCATTGTTAAATGCTATGCCTGATATCTCCAGCAATTCTGATGGCATTGCATATTTTACAGGTTTGCTCAAATCATAGCCTGACGGGCTTTTTACACTTTGATTTTTAGTTTGACTGCATGACGAACCTATAATACCTATCAGCAATAAAGAAAATATAGTGGCTGTTTTCATAATGATATAGTTGTGACCGGGCTTAATTGTTTAGTAATGTTTAGTAAACTGTATATTTCTCTTTGCAAACTGGATCTGGTTTAAATGTTGGTTATTAAAACCGCCTGTACATTATCCTTTAACTGCATATCAACCAATATATATCAACCGCTTTTTACAATTTTGTAAATATTGCAGAGGCAATAATGAATGCTAAAACAGAAACAATAAGGCCAAACATAAATATGTTATAAGCAATACGCAGCAAGCGATACTTTTTACCTAAAACCACCCCTTGTGCATACACGTCTTTTATCAAACTCCCGTATAAAAAATCCCTGTCTTCCATCATTTTGGTCATGCCGTAACTATAATCATCAAGGCCCATTTTATAATAGTTACCAAAAAATAACAGATTAACATTTTTATCATCAACATCAGTTCTTAAAAAAGTACCATCCGGGATAGACGGGCGTGTGGCCAATATGGAAAACGTCATGGCAAGTAAACTAATGGATAACAGGATGAAAGTAGGAATGATCAGATACTCATAATCGCTCAGCCTGCGCAATAGTAAACTGATAATGGCTGATAGTATAATAGAGTTTACGGTGATCATAATATGCGCCTTATTATCGGCCATATCACTTAGGCGTTGATGATTGCTCGAGCTTATCCTGAACATGGTTTCAATACCCTTTTCCGGCTTTTCCTGTTTGTTCTTTTTACTTTTTTGCGCAGCAACAGCAGCATAATCTATTAATATTTCGGGGTGTTTCTTTTCTTCTCTCATAATATTCTTGCTTGTCCTTTCTTCTTCCGCGGCTACTTTCCTTTTTAATTTTTCAATATTTTTTTGTTTGCCGTCATTAAGTAAAACCTGGCAATAATCAGTGTGGTAATGATGATCCTTTAAAAATTTAATGCTTTTACGGTGCCAGTCCTGTTTGCTTATATCTGTGTTATATAAAGCATTCACCTCTTTAAACAACAGCTTATCGTTATTCAAAAAATCATCGTTACCCAGGTGAAACAGGTCGGCGTCACAAATAATTTGCTCTAATAACACACCGGGCAATTGCGGCATCTTTGTAGCCATTATACAGCTGTTCACATTTGAAATAATACCTTCTTCTGCATTATGCTTTCTTAAAAAAGCATCGGCAAGCTTAGCGCTTTCTTCCTCATGACAATTTAAATCTACCATATACCCCAAGTCATGAAACCAGGAAGCGGTAATTACAATAAAAAAATCACGATCATTTAATCGGTAATGGTTGGCAATTTGAACTGTCTTACCAGTCATATATTCCGTATGCTGTTTGTTATGGAAAAAAAGTATTGGGTTGTGATGCAATTTATAATACTCCACTGCATACTCATTAACCTGCTGCAGTATTTGCTGATAGTTCATACTTTTAGTTCAAGGTGGTAAAAAACAATTAGTAAACGTTTTAATTGAATTTAGGTGTTATGCAATATTAAATACTGTTTACTTTAGTATAAATATAAAAATTAAAATCTTTAGCTGGCTATAAATGAAAGCACATCAAAAAAGGCATTTTTTATCCATGCTAATTGTTTTTCAATTACTTATGGCTATGCCTTTTGCTGTTAAAATTTTCGGGCAATCACAATTACAACGATTTGATGACAATATTTTGCTGGATCTGGCAACTCACCGTACACCTGAACAAACCCGTATAATGCTTTTTATAACACATACTATAAAATATGGCGACTATGGTGTGCCTGCAGCACTGCTTATTGGTGGCATAATCCGCAATGATAGTCAGATGCGTAAGAATGCATTATATGTTGGTAGCAGCACAGCCATTACCATGGGTGTTACATTGTTACTTAAACAATTAATAAAGCGCCGAAGGCCTTTTGTACAAAATTTAAAAATTGTAGCAGTTTATACTACGGGCAGCACATCTTTTCCATCAGGTCATGCGTCGTCAAGTTTCGCTACTGCAACAGCATTATCAAGCGCATATCCTAAATGGTATGTTATAGCACCAGCCATGTTATGGGCAGGGTCAGTAAGTTATTCAAGGATGTATTTGGGTGTGCATTACCCTACAGATGTGGCTGCCGGTGCAATATTAGGTAGCGGAACGGCCCTGTTATTACAGCCGTTAAAAAGATTAAATTAAGTATAAAAGAGTTGTACCGCGTTGTACACTTTAATTAACTTATAAGTACAAATTGTATAGTCTAATGCCTGCAAATTAAGTATTATTGTATATTAAATTAATAGATCGATGTTATCCGAACCTACCTACCTTCCAGCTCGTATGGTGGCTCCAACTATTGAGGCTCATTTCACAAAGCATTTATTAGCTGTCGGTTCGCTTAAAGATGAAAATTTAGCAACCGCACCTAACAGCACCATTATTGAAGCTGTTATTGATATTGCTTTTTGGGCAAGCCTGCGCCGGGAAGAAGGACATTCGCCAACTGTATCATTGGCTCTGTTGCAACCCGATCAATCAGACAGGCCACTCATATTTGGACAAAAGCTTAGGTTAACACCGCAAAACCTTATTAAACTGGCACCAGCTGTTGAACAGCCCGGCATACATATAGGGGTTTGGCCAGAAGGCGACGATATTTTTATTTGGGGTACCACACATAGCATACCTGCAGTTTGTTTTGTTTTGGAGGTGATTGAACCAGGTTTACTGGTTATTAAACATCGCCGGGTGGGTGGCTTTGGCAAATTTGTTAACATTGCTGTACTACAAGGCGATCAGATAAAGGTATTGGATGAGGTAACCATGGGTATTGCCGACTGTCCTTCGCTTCTTTCGTCATTAGAGAATATGCCTTTACCATCGTTCATCGGCGAGTCATTTAACGTACTGGTACAACTTGCGGCTTCTATGCGGGTTCATAAGCGTGGTGGGTTGGTATTAATTGTTCCGCCAGATAACTGTGATTGGGAACAATCAATTGTACAACCAATTAAATACCCGGTAACACCCGCTTACAGTGCTATATCAGAATTGTTAAACCTGAGCGATAAAGAAAAGAATAAACTACAGTGGCAGGAAGATCTGCTGGAGGCTATTGATCTTATTGGTGGTTTTACCGCTGTTGACGGTGCTACTATTATTACCAAACAGTATGATCTTTTAGCATTTGGTGTAAAAGTTGGCAGGCCCGAGAATAGTGTCCCCGTAGGACAGATTATATTTACAGAACCCATTGCCGAAGGAAAGGCTGTAAAAATACACCCTGCACAAAGCGGAGGAACCCGGCATTTAGCGGCTGCACAGTTTGTAAGTGACCAGCATGATGCGGTAGCGCTGGTAGCCTCACAGGATGGCCAGTTTACGGTTTTTGCATGGTCAGAACAGTTGAACATAGTGCATGCCCACCGCATAGATGTGTTACTTTTATAATAAATGATTTAAACCTATATTTATATAAATCGTTAGGCTATGAATCTGAATAAGTTTTCAAAAACGCCTTTTAATCTTTGTATCTCATTTAACAAGTTAATTGAGCATTATGAGGAAGTGGCTGCTACGCAAACAGGGTATCGTGCAGAACAGGCCAAAACCTTACTTAAAGAGGTTGAACCTCATCCGGAATTAAGGGATGGAATTGATAACATTATTCAATTACAAGAAAATTCTGAAGTTATAAAGCATCTCTTATCAGACCTTTTTCCTGAAGCATTAACCGAAAACGAAATAAAGGCGATCACTGTTCCTTTCCAGGATTTCCTTGTTAATCCAACCAAACGTTTCCAAAAAATTCTGAGTGATGCCGGACCAGAGTTTGACATCGGTATAAGAGATTTTAGCGAACATCAGTTATACGTGCTTAGCTGCTGTTTAATATTGGCAGACTTTTACGACGAGCATTTTGACTTTTCTAAACCATTTTTTTATGACATCCCCACTGCCAGTGGTATAATAAAACACTACCGTATATTATATAATGCGGATTTTTTGGAAATTATTCCCACAGAAAAAGCAGTAAAGCTTACAATTGAAGATATTGACCTGTTAAGAGATAACTTTGATGATCTTGATTTGTGGATGCGACTATTCCCGATTGGTAGTTGGACGCTCAAAGGCTTTGCTTTAATAAGCCTGGTTGATATTACGGTTGAGAACGCAGTATCTACCTTAAAAGGTACCTTGCTTGGCGCCCCTTATAACGATGATGTGTATGAAAATATACTATCGGTATTCAAATCTATATTTCGCCTGTCCGATTTAAAGATAGGTTTTACCAACTATAATCCAGACGAGAATAAGTTTGGTTTAGCTACATTCAACCACAAGTTAAAAAGCTATCTGCTATCCGGGCAAAAAGAAGAATTGTGCACTAACATGATGTGTGTAAAGGAGTTTGCCGACCTGGTGGATAAGAAAGTGTATTTTACGATATCAGATGTTAAAAAATATCTGAAGAAAGAGCCCAGTAATATTTTAGCACAACGTTTTAATGACGAAGGAATACAAAGCTTTATACTTGCCCCCGTTGTTAAACACGATCATTTACTGGGTATAATTGAACTGGTTTCCATCCACCAAAATCATTTGAACAGCATTAATGCAAACCGGTTGGAAATTGTAATGCCTTTCATAACAGATACTATTGAAAGACAGTATGCCTACATGATAAACCAGGTACGTGCGGTAATACAAAAAGAATATACTACTATTCACCCGAGTGTTTACTGGAAATTTCAGAGAGAGGCAATTAAATATATAGAGTTTCACAGGCAGGATAAAGATTATACCCTTAAAGAAGTAACTTTTAAAGATGTTCATGCTTTATACGGGCAAATAGACATTAAGGGATCATCAGATACTCGCAACCTAAGCGTACAGCTTGATTTAAAGGGTCAGCTAAATGCGCTTATCCCGTTGCTTGAAAAACTACAGCCTTATTTTAATGATGCTTTGCCCCTAAAATGGATTGAAAACCTGAGATCAATGGCTGCAGATTTGCAAATGCCATTACAGGCCGATACTGAACAGTTAATTGAAAACTATCTGGATATTCACATTAACCCGTTATTAAAAAAAGCTGTTGAACAGCAACTTGCTGATGCACCCGCGGTAAATGAGTATTTGTTAGAAACGGGCCAAACCGGCGAATTTCATGAGCACCGTAAAATGTATGAAACAACGGTGGCTATCATTAACGAAAAAATGACCACCTTGCTTGATCGCTGGCAAACCAAAGCACAAATATCATTCCCGCATTATTATGAACGTTTTAAAACAGATGGTGTTGAGCATAATTTATACATTGGGCAGTCAATTACACTTAACCGGACATTTGATGTAACAGATTTGTACAACCTGCGCTTATGGCAAATACAGGTGCTATGCCAAATGGAGTATGAGCATAACCGTGTTAAAGACACGCTGCCCTATCCGCTTGATGTTACCTCGTTGATACTGGCATTTAGTTCGCCAATATCCATCAGGTTTAGGATGGATGAAAAACGTTTTGATGTGGATGGAACCTACAATGCCCGTTTTGAAATTGTAAAAAAGCGAATAGACAAGGCTTTTATAAAAAACACCACCGAACGTATTACAGCTACCGGTAAGCTAACTATAATTTATTCCAACAAAGAAGATGAGAAGCAATACAGAAAATATATCCACTTCTTGCAATCCAAAAAAATGCTGGAAGAGGGTATAGATATGCTGGATGTAGAAGACTTGCAAGGAGTATCAGGTTTAAAAGCATTGCGGGTAAGAATATCGTATGAAATTTTGTCAGAAAGGAAACTCTACACTTATACCGAAATGCTGGAGCAAATAAAAGATAGTGTTTATTTGGCTTCTTAAATTAATGAACGTAGAGACGCAACATTTTGCGTCTCCCGCATGTAACCCAAATTAATGTAGAGACGCAATATTTTGCATCTCCCGCTTGTATAATTAGAGACACAAAATATTGTGTCTCTACAATAAAGCATTATGCCACTAAACGGTTCCACTCGGGGTGGCGCTTTAAAAAAATCTGAATGTAACTGCATAAAGGCACCATTTTTAGCTGATGCTGCTCTATGTAATTAAAGGTTTTTTCTACCAAAGCTTCGGCAACACCCATTCCCTTTAATTCGGCAGGCACTTCAGTATGTATCAGGTATATTTTATTATCCTTTGTTTTATAATCTATAAAAGCGCGGAGCCCATTCACAAACAGTTCAAAGTTGTGTATGGCTTCGTTGTTTTTTAATTCGATATCTGCAAAATTCATTTTTTCACTTTTTTAAATTGACGGGATGTCCAGAATGCCAGCAGGTAATCTATCAGTTTTTTCATAAAAATATATATTTATTAGCCAAACTCAATTCCTCAAAGCTAATAGTATGCGGCCTGCCTTTGTAAACTTTTAAGGTAACATTAGCATTTAAGCCTTTTAACACGTCAACACTTTCATTAACCCTGCTTAATGGCACATGCGTATCAGGGTCGCCCGTTGTGATCAAAACAGGAGTGCCTGCAAAATCGCCTGTGTAATTTTTAAGTTCTAACTTCTCACCTATCAATCCGCCGGTAAATGCTACTGCACCACCAAAACGTTTAGCATTGCGGGCAATGTATTCCAAAGTTAAACATGCCCCCTGCGAAAAGCCCAGAAAATATATTTTGTCCTCACTAATGCCATCTGCAACGGTCTGCACAACCACCTGGTTAATCACATCTAAAGCAGAGCTTAACGCCGGCTCGTTCTCCTTAACAGGTGCCATAAAACTGTATGGATACCAGCTGTTATTGGTAGCCTGCGGTGCATACAAAGCCATGTCCTGTACATTTAACTGGCTTGCCAACCGAATAATATCATCAGCAGATGCGCCCCTGCCATGTATCATTATTAATGCAGCTTTTGCATTGGCGACTAGTATACCGCCAATGCTTATTTGTTTGCTGTGTTTATACATTTCATTAACTCAATTTTGGTAAAGTAGTTTCTAAACTGCTGCGGTATTGTTCATACTGTGCAGGCAGTTTTAAGTGTGTACCTAATTCTTCTACCGGCTCATCAACGCTAAAGCCAGGGTTATCAGTAGCCAATTCAAACAGTACACCTCCCGGTTCGCGAAAGTATAAAGAGAAGAAATAGTTACGATCTATCTTATCTGTAATGTTTAAGCCTAAAGCTGCTATTTTATCACGGTACTGCATTAACACCTCTTCGTTTTTCACTCTAAAAGCAACGTGGTGAACCGAGCCACCAGCTACATGCCCGGCAACCTCACCAGCTACTTCAACCAGGTCGATAATATTGGCACCTTCTACTGCATCAGTTATAAAGCGGTAACGGTTAACATGCTGCTCCAATAAACGGTAGCCAAACACATTAGTAAGAATATCTGCAGTAGGTTGCATTTTATTAGTGGTGATGGTTACATTATAAAACCCTTTGGTAGCATTTTCGGCCTTAACCTCATCAGTTTCCCAGGGTAAGCGGGTATCAGTTGCTTTGCCTGCTATAAATTCCAATTTTAAACCATCTGGATCTAAAAAAGTCAAGTATTTCTCGTCAAACTTCTCGGCTACTTTGTTATAGGTAACGTTATGCTTCTCAAAACGATTGATCCAAAAGTCAAAACTATTTTCAGGTACTGAGTAGCCTATTTCGGTAGCCTGCCTTGCACCTCTCCTGCCGGCAGTAATGTTCTCCCATGGGAAAAAGGTTAAGATAGTTCCGGGTGTACCCTGTTTATCGCCATAATATAAATGATAGGTTTCAGGATCGTCAAAATTGACAGTCTTTTTCACCAAACGAAGTCCCAATATGTTTGTATAAAAATCATAATTACGTTTAGCGTTGCCTGCTATTGCTGTTATATGGTGTATTCCGTTTACAGTATTTTCCATGATGTTGTATATTATTTAGTTTGTGTATTTAGTTAATTTATTAAAAGCTTAGGCTGCCGAACACGCCGTTTTTATAATCTTCTATAGCCTGATTAGTTTCTTCGGCAGTGTTCATTACAAAATTGTCCTTTGCAGCCACAGGCTCATCAATTGGCTCGGCAGAAAGAAACAGTATCTGCGTATCTTTTTCGGCGGTTAGTATAACCTCTTCATTATCCTTTTCAAAAACCACCAGGTTATATTGCTCTATAGTTTCCTGATTAATGTTTACACGGCCTTTGGCTATGTACAACAATGTCCAATAACCGGGTGTTGCCATAAACTGCACCTGCTTGCCCTGTTCAATCTCGCCTACAATAGAAATAACCGGTGTAAGACTTTTTATAGGGCCGGTTTTGCCATCGTAACTACCGCTTGCCAACCTCAGGTTAACACCCTCTTGCTGCAAAACATGCGGCTGTTGCTCTTTAGTGGCCGATTGGTAGGTTGGCTCATCCCATTTATGTGCCTTTGGCACGTTTATCCATAATTGAATTAACTCCTGTACCCCTCCTTTTTCAAGCATGTTTTTGGTTGGGCCTTCGCTATGCAAAATGCCTTTGCCTGCAAACATCCATTGTACATCACCTGCTTTTACAGTTTCGTCATGCCCGGCGCTGTCTTTATGATAGCCTTCGCCCTGCAGCTGGAAAGTAACAGGTGCAAAGCCACGGTGCGGATGCGGATGGATCCTTAATTCCTGGTTGGGCGTAATATCTTTAGGGGCCATATGATGTAACACAATGAACGGATTTGCAAATCTGAAATCCATGTGCGGCAATGGCTGCCTTACAGTGTCTTCCTTAGTGATCTGTTTTTCGCGACCAGCAAGTATGTGTTGAATCTTCTTTTTCATGATGCTTTCCCCTTTTTGATATAACAAAGATACTGGGTATACCACCACGCACCAATAATGTAGATTAACACGAAAACTTAATGTATATTAAGAGAAATACACGGTAGTTTATTTAACGATAATGGTATTCAGCATCTTGCTTAAAAACTCGGGGGTAACACCTATATATGATGCCACGAGTTTTTGCGGAAGGGTTTTTATTAACGATGGATATAACTGGCAAAAATTAGCATACCGTTCCATAGCCGATAGGGTTACATTATCTATTTGCCTGTGCTGGTAGGTGGCAAGGGCATTTTGACCAATTATCCTGTTATAATGTTCAAACTTGGGGATACGGGTATTCAGTTCTTCAAAATCAGCCTTGGGGATATAAATATATTCACTGTCTTCAATGGCATCAATATTTAACCGGGCAGGCTGCCCGGTAGTAAAACTGCGCATATCGGTTATCCACCAGCCGGCAGGCGCAAATTGCAGTACGTGCTCGGTGCCGTTTTTATCAACAGCATAACTGCGCAGGCAGCCGCTGGTAACAAAAGTTACTTTGTTGTTAATGTCGCCTTCCTCTAAAATAAGCTGTTTGCGCTTAATTTTTTTATAATGCAGAACAGAGATCAGGTAATCTTGCTCTTCGGGATCAAGATTAACGTATTTGGCAATACCGGCGAGTAAGAGATTCTGATCCATATATAAAATGTTATTACAAGTATATTAAAAAAGAAGCTTTTTAAATAAATGCACGCAATTCATATATTAGCTTTTCAATTAAAAATCCACCATGAAAAGACGTTCATTTGTAAAATCATCACTTATAGGCAGTGCTGCCGCTACCATTATACCCGCAGTTAGTAATGCTATGCCTACTGATAAACAAGCCAATACAGGCGCCGAATACTATGAGTTAAGGGTGTATACTTTAAAAAACGAAACACAACAAAAACTGGTTGAAGATTATCTGAAAAATGCTGCCATTCCTGCGCTTAACCGTGCAGGTGTAAAGCATGTAGGTGTTTTTACGGAAATGAATCCATCGGGGCAAACCAAAATATATGTAATTACCCAATATAATAACATTACCCATTTTAATGCTATAACTGAAACCATTGGTAAAGACACTGAACTAAGCACCAAGGGAGCAGCTTACCTTAATGCCCCTGCTACAGAGCCAGCTTACGAGCGTATAGAGAGCTCACTTTTAAAATCATTTACCCATGCTTTAAAATTAGCAGCACCTGAAAAGAAAGCCCGGATTTTTGAATTGCGTCAGTACCAAAGCGCCAGCGAAGCAGCCGGTAAAAAGAAAATTGAAATGTTTACAGATCAGGGTGAGATAGATATTTTTAAACGTCTGGGCTTTAAACCTGTTTTTTGGGGCGAAACTGTTATTGGTCCATTAAGGCCAAACCTAACTTACATGGTTTCTTTTGATGATCTTGATGTAAAAAATGCTCATTGGAAAGCCTTTGGTGGCGACCCGCAATGGAAAAAAATAAGCAGCGTGCCAGAGTATGCAGATGCCCTGCTGGTGAGCAAGATAACATCAACCGTGTTGGTGCCAACTGCTTATTCGCAAATTTAATTAGCTGCATCGTTTAGGCAGGTATTGTAAAATTGGTAAATTGCACTGTATTACAATACGTGTATATTATGCAAGACCCATTTGACATATTAGTGAATGGAATAGTTTATTCTGTTTTCCCTGAAGAAGATAACGTTTACATCATATTTAAAGCCGGGGCCGAATTTGGCAAGATAGAAAAGGATACCGAGAACGTTTGGCTAAAATTAGATGCGGAAACTGAAATTCCGATGTTTGACAATGATCCCGAAGTTGACCAGATTGGCCAGGCAATAGGCAATTATATACCTGAAGAAGAAGACGAGGATGAAGAAGAGTTTGAATAGCTGAATCTATAAACATCAACCAAAACATCTACTACCATGAAACAGAAATTCCACTATGACACTGTAACCGAAGCTATTGCTAATTTAAAAGAGCAAGGCTTCACATTGGATTTTAATTTAGCAGAAAACCATCTTAAAGCAGGCGAACACTCATACCCAGCCGATGAGTTTGAAATTGTTGATCAATATCGTTATGAAGGGGCATCAGACCCTGGGGATGAAGCGACCGTTTATGCATTGGCTTCGCCATCAGGCCAAAAGGGTATTTTGGTTACAGGCTACGGTTACTCAACCGATAAAGAATCGGAAGAAACATTAAAACAATTGCATTACAAATACCTGAAACAAAACGATTAGGCTAAATAATTTAAAAGCCGCCTTTTTGTATAAAAAGGCGGCTTTTTTTGATCTAAATCGGTATCTTTTTAACACCAATCCGTATCTTTTATAAATATGATTGCAGCAAGTTAGCTCTTGAGTTTTGTCTTAAACGCATCAAGGCTTTATCTTTTATCTGGCGAACACGTTCGCGGGTAAGGCTGTATTTTTCACCAATCTCTTCTAAAGAATGAGCGGCGTTATTATTTAAGCCAAAAAATAACACAATCACTTCCCTGTCGCGTTCAGCTAAAATACCTAATGAACGTTTAATTTCCTGGGTAAGTGAATCTATCATCAGGTCGTTATCAGTACCGGCATCGCTGCTTTGTAAAACATCAAGCAAAGTGTTCTCTTCACCTGTAATAAACGGCGCATCAACAGAAACCTGACGGCCTGCATTCGATAATGAATCGGCTATTTTCTCGGTAGTTGTTTCCAGGTCATCAGCTAATTCCTCAGGCGTAGGCTGGCGCTCATACATTTGCTCAAGCTTAGATGCTGCCTTGTGTATTTTGCTTAAAGAACCTATCTGGTTCAATGGTAAACGTACTATTCTTGATTGCTCAGCAACAGCAGATAATATTGACTGACGGATCCACCATACGGCGTAAGAAATAAATTTAAATCCCTTTGTTTCATCAAAACGTTTAGCTGCCTTTATCAGGCCAAGGTTGCCCTCGTTAATTAGGTCACCTAATGTAAGTCCCTGGTTTTGATATTGTTTAGCAACAGAAACCACGAAACGAAGGTTTGTTTTTGTTAAGCGTTCCAATGCTGCCTGGTCACCTTCACGAATCTTTTGTGCAAGAATAACTTCTTCCTGCGCTGTTATCAGGTCTACCTTCCCTATCTCGGTTAAATATTTATCTAACGATTGCGATTCGCGGTTGGTAATGGATTGGGAAATTTTTAGTTGTCTCATGTATATGAAAATGATAATCTTATAGCCAATTGTAAACGATCAATTGACCAATTAGGTATAGAGTTTAAATAAACTTGTAAAAACTGTGTATAAATAAAGGATTGCTTCGTGTGAAAGCTTAATGTACAATTTATGATTTAACTGGTCAGCTAAATTTATTGCACGTAATATGTTGTTTTTATTAATGCACAAAAATAAGAAAAGAAATGTGGTTGCTTTGTAAATTAATGGTATTTATTATTAAGGGGTTAAAAGTTTTTGAAAGGCGAGACTATCTCCCTTAAATACGTTAAAATCAACCACATGGCCAATGCCATTTACCTTTGCCATATCTGAATGTTGCCAAAACTGCCATTGTGTATTGGAGTCAATTTTCAATTCTGGCTGGTAATAGTTCGCTATCCAAAGCGGATAACCGTCGAAATACCCAGCCAAATAATCATTATAAAAGCTAATATTGGTGTAAATAATTGGCTTTACCCCGGTTTTTAATTCTACTTGCCTTACAAAAGCTTTTAGTTCTTTACGCATTGTTTCAGGAGTTGTACCATCCAAACGTTCAATATCTGCAACCGCCGGCAGGTCGCCACTCTCCATTTTTACATTCTGGAGGAAAAACCTTGCCTGCCAGGCACCACTTTTTGTAGGGCGAAGAAAATGATAGGCACCACAAACAATACCAGCTTTTGGCGCTTCGCGCCAGTTACGTTTAAAATAGGGATCAACAGTCAGTAGGCCCTCAGTAGCTTTTATAAATGCGAAGCTTATTCTTACACTATCTTCCTGCATTGATTTTACCTTTTGCCAATCTATCTTACCTTGGGCATAAGATACATCAATACCATGCTTTTTATAGCCCGATGGAATACGGATATCAAAACTTTTGTATGTACGGTAATGCGGATTTTCTCCTATATCGGCTATCCACCTCCAGGTGGATGTAAATGTTTTGAGCACGTATCCGTAATAAAGGGGGGATAATATTATTAACAGTACAGCTGCTGAAACAACTTTCCACCACAAACCGTTTTTTTGAGGCTTTTTCTTTCGCGGTAATGATCTGGGTTTGGAAGTTTTCTTTGCGGTTACCCTGGGTTTCTTTATTGTGGTCACAGTGCAAAGTTAAAAAACAGTAGCAATTGAAAGTAAATAGTTATCTACCTACAATCTTTTTAAAAGTATTTAAAAGTGTTCTGAACAATATTTTTATATCCATTAAAACTGACCAGTTTTTAATGTAGTAGATATCAAACTCAGTTTTTTTGTCAATTATGTTTAATTCTGTAATAGCCCCATGGTAGCCGTATGATTGTGCCAGCCCTGTTATACCAGGTTTTACATAATGCCTGTAATTATAATAGCTAAACATTTCATTATACTTAACATTCTCAACAAGCATATGCGGCCTTGGGCCAACTATTGACATGTCTCCTATCAATACATTAAAAAATTGAGGTAATTCATCAATATGGCTTAAGCGCAAGAATTTTCCCAGCCGTGTAACCCTTACATCATTTATAATTGCTGCTACATTGTCAGAATCATCATTAACAACCATTGTTCTTATTTTGATACAATAAAAAAGCTTTGAACCTTTTTTATTGCGCTTTTGTACAAAAAACACGGGGCCTTTTGAATCAAATACTACTAACAATGCAATTATAGGAAGCAACCAAGAAAGCAGAAATATAATTACTAAAAGCGAAACTACAATATCAACTATACGCTTTAAAACTTTAAACCTTTTTTTGAATAACAGAGATGATATAAGCGGATTTACAGTAAACTCTGATTTTTCTATCCAGGCTAATGTTGAACTATCGCCAATACTGTCAATATATGATTGATTGCTCAAATCATTTAATTTTAACAAATTATTATCCCAGTATTCGTTAGCCATATTTATATAGTTACATACGCAAGCAGGTAACACTTAGTTGCCTTAAAAATTGTATATTAATTATTAAACACTCTACCGTTACGTTTTCAGGGGGGGGGGAAGAAATTACAGATCGTATTTAATGATTGCGCTTAATTTACAGGTGCAAATTACAAAACTATTTGTTAATCATATATTATAAATTTTCTCTCAGAAAATGCCTTAAAGTATGTTACGTCATTTTAAATCACTTAACATAACGATAACATACAAGTAACTTGAATTTAACTTACATTAGCGCTTTCACCTCAATTCCTTATGAAAAAGTCAGAACGCAAATCGCTTGCTAAAACAGCAAAGAAAACATTAGTAAAAAATTTAGAAGTTAGTTTAGTGGCTGCAATAAAAAGCAAAGCAACCGAATTTGGTACAGATACTAAGAAAATTGAGAAAAAGATTGTTAAAAGTGCTAATAAAATTGCAAAAAAAATTGCCAGGCTTATAAAGCCTGCTGTGTCTGTTAATTCTGCAATTACAGAACCTTCAACATCTGTAAAAGAAACACCTGTGCCTGCCACAAGCAAAAGCAAAACAAAAACAGTAAAAGCCACTGAGGTTTCGGCTTAATTTTAAGAATTTAACCCGGTGGTTGATATACATTTATAACCGGGTTAAAGTATTATCAGAATGCTAAAATAATGCTATAACCTGGCAAATAGCTTTATTTTGCTATACCGTTAAAAAGCAAGCATTTTATTGGTAATCATTATTGCTTAAAATTTATAAATTAAATATTTAAGTTATTCTTTTTTATTCTCTTTCGGTGCCACCCATAACCGGGCAACATTTTTCTTAGCGTATTTTTATCTTTTTGGTTTATTCGATATAGCAATATACCAAGGCAAAATGCAACAAATACAAAGATTCCTGCAATAGGATAATTTATCTCTGTCATAAAATATTTATTATTATGGATAGATGTAGGGAAAGGGCTCGAACCTTTCATATACTGCCGACCAGCGCCCTACGCAATATCTTCTTATTCGGAATAAAGGTACAAGCACTTAGCCGTTATTTACAGCCAAATTGATGATTTAACAAAATAGTAACCTAAAAGAAAAGAGCTTGGGATTGCCTTTCTTTTAGTGCTCATCCTTAATAATCAGATAACAAATTGGGAATAATTTCTTATTAATAATTGCTACAATAACTGGACAATTACATTCATTTGCTTTTATATTATCCGGCTTATTACCACTAAATAAGCCTAAGAAATGTAGTAATCCTATTTATCGAAAAATATTTCAAAAAAAAAGACCACATTTTAAAAAGTGGTCTCCGTATATTATAATTGAGCAAGTAAGATATTTGCAATCAGTATTGAATGTTATAATTATGGTTAAGTATGGTTTTTACCATGTTTAATAGGTAAAACTTCGTTAAATCGTTCTAATAATTTAATATATTTATCCATCCAATAGTAAATTGGGTCAGATATATTTTCTTTGGTTTGTTGATTGGTAATATTGTATTCGCCATTTTTCAAACCTTTATTGATAGGAAAAATTTCAGGAAATTCTTCTGAAAAATCATGATCAATTACTAATCCAATTTTTTCAATAATTTCCGGGCTTAGGTTTTTACTTTCAAACCAATTATAAAGTGTTCGCCGGCTAACATTTAGTTTCCTTGATATTTCACTGATACTCATCGCATCCATTTTCACTACCTTTTCTACAATTTGACCGCAGTTTATGTCACAGCTTACAGAGCTAACGGCAGGGTCATCACCAATGACACTTTCATTGGTGACTGGATAATTTATTTTGCTATACATAATAAATATAATAAATTATTAATTGAAAATATCTTTAACTATTTACAATTTCTGTTTTTTGGAATTTAGCATCCAATTTTTCAAAACAAGAATTTTTGCTAATAAAATCAGGTATCATTTTTTTCATCAGGCTAACCATTTCATCTACGTTATTAATTAAATTAAAAGCTAACAACATGTTTACGTTTTCGTTAATATTGTTATAATTGTGAGATATGGTTTTGGATATTTTAATTTTATCGTTATAAGTAGGTATTATTTCTTCCTCCTTATTTAATAACTCTTCATAGAGTTTTTCTCCAGGCCTCAAACCGGTGTAAACAATTTTAATATCTTCACCAGGTTTAAAACCTGCAAGTTTGATCATATTAAGAGCAAGATCTTTTATTTTAATAGGTTTGCCCATATCAAATAAAAATATCTCTCCGCCTGTACCCATAACTGCTGCCTCAAGCACCAATTGCACAGACTCTGGAATTGTCATGAAATACCTGGCTATTTCAGGATGAGTGACTGTTACTGGCCCACCGCGTTCAATTTGCATTTTAAACCGTGGAATTACTGAACCATTTGAGCCAAGTACGTTTCCAAACCTGGTAGTTATAAATTTGGTTTGTTGGGTACTATTATCATTAATAACAGCATTGTTTAAAGATTGGATATACATCTCGGCTATACGCTTTGATGCCCCCATTATATTTGTTGGCCTAACTGCTTTATCTGTAGAGATCATGATAAATTTTTCTACATTATATTCCAAAGAAATATCAGCCATGCTTTTAGTACCCAAAATATTTGTCAATACAGCTTCTGTTGGGTTACTCTCCATCATAGGCACATGCTTATATGCTGCCGCATGAAAAACAACCTGGGGTTTGTACTGGTTAAAAAGCATTTTAATCCGATTTGAATTCTGAATATCGGCGATGAATAAGTGTACCCTGCTTTTATTATTGCTATCCTCAATTTCTAATTGAATATTATGCAAAGGCGTCTCTGCCTGATCGCATAGTACAACTAACTCGGGGTTAAAACTTAATACCTGGCGCACAATTTCTGCGCCTATTGAACCTGCAGCTCCAGTAACCAAGACCCTCTTTCCGGTAAGGTCTTTTAAAATATGGTCTTTACACAATTTTATAGGATCTCGCTCCAAAAGGTCCTCTATTTTAAGATCTTTAAATTGATTGATACTTGGCTGCCCATTTATCCACTGGTTGGTTGGCGGAACAGTAATAACCCTTATCCCTAAAGAGATACACTTTTCTATAGCTCTTTTATTACCAGAAGCCTTTAAGTGCTCAGAAGTGATAAATAATGTTTTTATTGCAAACTTTTTGTATAATCTATCAATTGCAATATCAGGGTATACGATTTTTTGTTCAATACATTTGTATAGCTTATCGGCTGCCGTATCAATAAATCCTTGCACCTGCATTTTAGTACCTTCCTGCGTTTCAACTGTATTTTTTATTAATATTGATGATGTGTTTGAACCATATATAAGCACATTCTCCTTTTTAGTAGTAGCAGTTTGGTAGGTAATAAAGTGAAACAAATCTTTTATTAATATTCTAAAACCAATCAGCACAATTGATGAAATGAAAATATTGACAAGAAATACATCTTTATGGTTATTTAAATTTAACTGGAGGTAAGGATTAATAATTGAATACAATACTATCAAAAAGGCTAAATTGGTAACTAAAACTGCTGTAATAACACGCTGCATATCTTTTGTATTTGAATACCTGATAATACGGGTATGTATGCGCATTGAAAAAAACGACAGGGCTGCAATGCAACTATATAATATGATATAATAATTGTTGGTTTCGTTGAATCTCAAACCATCTTTTATAAAAAATGATATAAATAATGATGAGATAACAATTAACAAATCAATTATAAATATTAACCATTTTGAATGGAATTTATCCTGAAATAATAAGTTTTTTAGGTATATCATGGTAATGGTTTTTAATGGTTAAGCGTATCTGTAAAGCGGAAAAAAATCTACATCCGTATCTTCATTAATACCCTTTGCGGCAAGCAGTTGCTTGTATACACATGGATTGGCTATAAAGCGCCAACTTTTATAATCAAAAGTGAAGTTTGTTAGTGCAATTTTCCCTTGATAGATGTTATCTTCTTTAAAGCCAATTCCTCCGCCTAAATTGAAATAATTTATACCGGCTGCCCTGCCCAATATTGTAAGCTCATCAACCATAAATCTAATTGGACTAAACTCCACATATTCTGCGCGAACACCTACCAAATAGCCCTGCATTATGCCGTTTGTAAGCATAATTATAGTACTTGCTATAACTATACCGCCATCATAAAGCATTACAATCCGGGCATCGTACTCCTCTGTATTAACAACTTTTGAAATATAGTCTTCACTAAAATAGTAATACGCTGATGCACCTACCCGCTGCATACTCTCTGAATATATTTCAAAAAAAGTTTTGATAGCTTGCGTCCCACTCTCCACAACAAGCCGGTAACCCTTTTCCCTGGCAATGTTTATTGCGTGCCGAGCCTTTCGTTGATATTTTCTGCGCTGTTCATCAATGTTAACAGATAGGTCCATAACTACAGTTTTGCCGTTATCATAAACCCCTCCAAACTTTTCAAGCACTAATTGCTGCGGGTAAAACGGATGCATTCTGGAAAACACCGATACTATTTTCTCGTCATCCAAAAACTTAAGAAAATCAGTCTTAAACTGTTCTATTAAATCATCATCCAAATCTTTCATTTTTTTATTTGAGAGTGGACCAGAAAAGCCATATACACAAGTTAAATCATAGTAAGTGGATTCTGGAATTGGTCTCTTCAGAAGCGGAATGGCTATAAAATCTTGATGTAGTTCACAAACAAACAGTAAAGGAGTACTCGTAGTTTCAAGCGAATGGTAATGCCACGTGTGATAAAAATCATGCTCAGCTGCGTTACTTACATAGTAAATCCACTCCAGCCTATCCTGAATAGTAATTAGCTTTTTCATACCTAATTTTGATTTTATAAAATCGCCAAATGTTAGGTTAACATTTAAGTGAGAAAGCTTCCTTTGTGATGGTCATCAATATTAACCCGTCTTCTTTTCCGATAATTTCAAACCCAACCTTTTCATATAAATACAATGCAGGTAGATTTGCAGGGTGCACCTTTAAATAAATTTTTTTTAACCCTCTTTTTAAAAAACCATAATTAATAATTAGCTCTGTTGCCTGGTAGCCAATACCCCTGTTCCAATACAGTTTATCACCTATAAAAAGATGTAGCTCTGCACATTGCTCATTAATATTAATTAATTGAACATTGCCAATATAGGTATCAAGTTCTTTTACGCATATAGCAAAACGGCTTTGATCTGGTTTATTAAGACTTTCGCTTAACCATTTAGTTTCCATCTCTTGGGTAATATAATCCTTTGGCCTAAAGGTTGTGTAAACCCATAGTGTTGAATCGTTTCTCCATACATATGAAGTTTGTGCATCCTTTAATTCAAGCGGCCTTATATATATTAAAAGTGTCATAATACTTGTTTTAATGTATTTAACATATAAAACATATCCTTAAGATTGTACCTATGGTCTATTGGCAGAGGCACCAAATTTGTGGTAAGATAATTTTCGTACATGCTGGTGCTCGTCCAATTATATACATTAGGCCAGTATGTAGCTACAAATATTTTCTTTTGAATCAGATGTATTTTTAAATTACGATCATCATACAGAAAAGGATAAACCATTGGTGATTTATTAGGTGGAAAATCAAACTGAAAAAGATTAAACTCTTTTAAATGCTGGTGTAAAAAAAAAAAGTTACGTTCCCTTATTTGTGCACATTCATCATATCTTATACTTGACATGATTCTTTTGGTTAAGTGAGACATGATTTTTATTTCATTGTTTTCCAATAGCTTATTGTTAATTAATGAATCGGCATAGGCCGCTTCAATACCCAGATCAATGCTTTTTGTTAGGTGATCAAGTCTATTGTAAGAAATATCAGTAGGAAGTTTTTTACTAATCCTTTTTTTTATGCTTAAGTAAGCACCGTCTGGTACGCCAAAAAACTTTCTGCATGAGTAAAAGGTGTCTATACCGGGCAAAGGTTCAGAATAAAATGCCTGCGAGTTATCTATTATAATGTTAGGTATTTGTTCGCTAAGCATTACAACCGTATCTTGCTTAATGCCAAAATAGTTGGTATACAAAAAACATGCAGTAGGTTCAATTTCAAAGTTAATAATTGGCTCAAGCCTTTCATTAATTGAGTAGTATTCATACTTAATACCCAATTTGTTTATAGGTTCAAGCAAAACCTCACATGTAAAAAAGGGTATATAAATTTTAGTGTAAGCTTTTTGTCTTAAAATATATTCCAAAGCATTACGGCCTGTATTTAAACGCAACAAATCTGCATAGTATTCATTACCTGATGGTAATTGCAAGTCATAAAAACCGCCAATAGTCTTAATAACTTCTTTTGTTTTGGGCATGAATTTAGTGTTATAAAAAATAAAAAGGAGATAATTTATCCTTGATCACGTTGATACATCCTAAGATGTGACGGCTGGTAATATTCGTTTAAGTTTTCTGGAGTGCGTGCGTTATAACCAATTACCTGACGTAATTCAGGACTTAATTTGGATACAAAGTCATATCCTAAAAACCGTGGGTAATCCATTTGTTGTTTAACAAAGGGCCTCGTAAATCCTAAGGTTAATGCCCTGCGGGGATTTGCCGTTTTATTCTCTCCTGCGGCATGCCACATGTTTGAATCAAAAAGTATGATGCTGCCTTTAGCAGTAATTGCTCTTTCGGCATTTTTATAAAAGTAATCTTTGTTGGGCTTAACATCTCTCTTATGTGAACCTGAAAGAAAATATGTTGCACCGTTTAATGCGGTAAAATCATCTAAAACAACAATCATCTGAATCAAAATTTTGGTATCTGCCATAAACGTTCTAACATCGCGGTGCATGTTACTCAGGTATGGGTGTTCTTGTTTCAAATGAATTACTGCATTGATGCCATTAAGAATATATTTACCGCCCAAAAATTGGCTTATTTCTTCGTCGCAATACATTTGTTTAAGAAACTGCAAACTAAAATTATCTCTCTCTAACAAGTGATGAAGCGTACCATCCATATTAGCACTTATGCCGTTTTTTTTCTGGATATCTCTTCTGTATGTATAACCTATGTCCAGGTCATTTTTAATTGTTTCAATTAAACCGGGATTCACAGCATTTTCAAATATGACCCAGCCAAATTCGTTAATGGCGCTTTTAAAATCATTTATGGCTTTACATGAGTAAGTGAAAAAGTTTTTCATGAATTGTTGTTAGGTTATATAGAAATAAAAAGCTTAATTCAACTGCATTATTTTTAGTATTTCGGTATTTACCAAATTCACATCAAATTTTTTCTTGGCCATTAAAAGGCCATTTAAGCCATGGCTTACAATTATATCTGGATGTAATAAATAATATTCAATTGCAGAAACCAGAGCGGCTACATTTTTCACTGGTACTAAAAAGCCATTAATTTCCGTAAGAAAATTAACAGTTTCTTTACAACCAACGGAATTGCATGTTATTATTGCCCTACCCATGGCCATCGCTTCAAGTAAACATCGCGGAATGCCTTCTCCGTAATATGATGGCAATACAACAACTGAAGCATTATTTATATATGGCCTTACATCATCAACTTCACCAAGATATTGAATAGTTTTTCCTGATTTAATTTCGTTGAAAAGATTAGAGCTAATTGCGTCAATATTATTATCTAAAGCCCCTATTAACTTAAATTGTATGTTTGGATACCAAAAGTGAATAATACGTGCTGCTTCAAAATATTCATATACTCCCTTTGCATTTATTAAACGGGCTATCATTAAAAAGCTAACCAAATCTGTATTGGGAGGTTTATAAGTATAATGTTTCAAATCAACCCCGGAGCCGTTTACTATATAAGATTTATGGTTAGGGCTTATAATTTTATGATCTATTAGCGTTTGTTGATCATCTTTATTTTGAAAAATTATTCGTTGCCGCTTACTATTATATAAGCTGGCCTTTAGCAAAAACTGAGTGATAGTTTTTATCCAGTTTTTACTTTTATCAGGAGCAAAATTATAGCCTAATCCGGTAAGCATTGGAACTACAACTTTAACTCTGCATATTTTTGCAAGTATAGTACCATAGATAACTGGTTTAAAAGTATAGGGGAAAAAAATTGAAGGTTTAATCCGCTTTATTAACCTATACAATTGAATGATATAATGAATATCTGAGATTATAGAAACACTACTTCCATTTAAGTTATTTTCAAATATTTCTACATTTAAGGAAATTAGCCTTTCTCGAAAAGTATGCTGTAATATCTTAGGAGTAAAAACATATACTTTATGTTTTTTGGCCAACTCTTCAATTAGCTTACCCCTAAAATCCATTAAAGATTTCCACGAATCGCTAATAATCAATACTTTTTCACCAGATTTTATCATATCCTTCTGCATAGACAATTTAATAGAATTGTAACTTTTAATTAAGCACCAGGAAGATTTTTATAGAAAATGTATTTAGCTGATTACTATAAATAATAAAATCTTTACACGGTTTACGACAATCCTATGACATTAAACGTCTAAGAGGCTTTCCTGTTCAGAAGTTAAAACTGGTTTTTTTATGCCATAATAGTATTTATACCATTGTATAAATTGTGAAATTCCTAATGGAACAGATACTCTTGGCTTATAGTTCATTATATAATCTAAATTGGTTACATCTGCACAAGTTTCAGCAACATCTCCTTCTTGCATTGGCATATAAGATTTAATGGCTTTTAAGTGCAGCTTTTTTTCAATTTCACTTATAAATTCCAATAAGTCAACAGGTGCACCCCGGCCAATATTAAATATCCGAAATGGTGCATTTGAAGTGGCAGGATCCGGTTGTTTGGCGTCCCAACTAACATTTGCCTCTGCAGGTTTATCAATAACATGTATAATGCCGGTTACAATATCATCTATATAAGTAAAGTCCCGTTTCATATTACCATTATTAAATATTTGGATGGGCTTCCCTTCGATGATTGATTTTGTGAAAATAAATAGTGCCATATCTGGCCTGCCCCACGGCCCATAAACTGTAAAAAAACGCAAGCCTGTAGTACGTAAGTTAAAAAGGTGACTATAAGTATGAGCCATCATCTCGTTTGCTTTTTTTGATGCTGCGTATAATGATACCGGATGATCTGCAATATCATGTTCATTAAATGGCATTTTTTTATTGAGCCCATAAACGCTTGAAGAGCTTGCATATACCAAATGATTTATTTTAAAATGCCGGCAGCCCTCCAATATATTTAAAAAGCCCTTTATGTTAGAATCAATGTAAACTTCTGGATTTGTTAAGCTATAACGAACACCCGCCTGTGCAGCCAAATTACACACAGCATCAAATTGATGTGTTTTAAAACATAAATTCAAGTTGTCTTTATCTAAAATATCCAGTTTAATAAATGTATAGTTATGAAACCTTTTACTTTGTACGGCAACACCATATTCCACATCTGTTAAATCAACCCCAGCTTGTGATAATCTTGCATATTTGAGTCCTACATCATAATAATCGTTTAAATTATCAATGCCAACAACAATGTCGCCTCTTTCAAGTAAGCTTTTAGCCAAATGATAACCAATGAAACCAGCAGTACCGGTAATTAAAATTTTCATAATTTATGCTTTAAAAGGTTAATAAATGGCTATAGGTAGCCTTAGTGGAAATGGTGAAGTAAGAAAATGTAAGTATGAACCTATAATTTGCTGATGCTGCGATATAATAAAAGCGGATTAATAACGGCACAAACAGTACTACCGTAACAAATAACTTTTGCAAAAACCAGCAAATGAATATAATTTCTATTTAATTATTTATTTAAAGAGATATAATTCGGATTAAAATATATTACTTAAGTGCCTGAATAATAGTATTTGTATACTCTTCAGGACTTCTATTAGCAAGGTATTTAAGTGCTGACTGCCTTTGGGATTGATCACCTACCTGCAATGCCTTGAGTATGGAATATGTCATATAACTTACATTATTTACCGGTAATTTATATACACCTGGTATTGCATCTATCCCGCCAGCACACAAAGTAGAAATTACAATGGGATTGAGAGTTAACATTTCTAATAAAGCATTTGGAAAGCCTTCTTTTATCGAAGAAATTACACAGGCTTTAGCTTTTTTAAAATAAGGCATTATATTACTTTCCCATCCTTTAAGAATTACCTTACCCTCAAGATTATTACTTTCAATCAATTTGAGTAATATATCCTTATCAGGGCCATCACCAAAAATTAGTAATTTCATATTTGGGTAAACAGCATACACTTTTTTAAAGGCCTGTATTAAAATTGAAAAGCCTTTTTCTGGAATTAAACGGCCGGCTGCACAAATAAAATCAAACTCCAGGTGTATATCTTTAGGTGTTAAAAGTGACTTTACTACAACCTGTTGTTGATCTATCGGATTGCCAATTACAATAACTTTTTCAGGAGATATATAATTCATTTGGTTCAAAAAGCTTTTACGCATTAATTCCGTTTGACAAATAATAACGTCTGCAGCTGTATATCCTAAACTGTATGTTACTTTATAACTCCATCTTTTTAGGCCCTTGTAACGTGTAAAAACTGAAGTGCACTCACGCAATACAAGTTTAGATTTTATATAACCTATTCTTTTTAAAAAACCCAAATAAGCATTCAAATAGGAATGAGTACTAAATATAGTAAACCCTATACGGTATGGCCAAATTGCACTCACAAGACCTATAAAACCTAATAATAAACTTACATTTGATATATAGTGTTTTTTGTGTAAAGGCGGAATATTTAAAGTATTCCCCTTTGATTTTTTTAAAAATATTATTGGAGATAGATTGTGCCTGGCTGCCAACAATAACACGTTCTCTGCCCCGTTAGCTTGGTCTGACATGGAAACAAATACCATTTTTGTATTTATAGCAGACATACTAAGATTTTTAAAAGATATTTTTCAATTTTTTAACCATTTTTTTTAGTGGTGTTAACAGGCTGAAAACTCTGCGTTTACCATCAACCACAATTAAATTACCGGCAAAATTTATTGTATGCACTCCCACGTTATATGGAGTTTTTGGTTTTATTTCAAAACAGTTTTGACACTGAAAGGTACTCTCATTAAGCAGACTTATTTTATTTATCATTATTGAACCACCATAACATTCACCGGGATTTTGTGTAGGCATGTACAATTGATGGTTCACTATAAATAAAGCACCCGCAGATCTGCTCTCATTATATCCAACTACTATTGGGTTTAATTTATGAGCCTTAAATTCATCCAACAAGGTATCGGCATAAAAAATGTAAAGCTCTCCATACTTACCAGTCAGGCTTGTAAACAACCAATACTTTCCCTTAAAATAAATAATTGAACTATCCACAAAGGCGCCGCCTTCCTTTAAAATTTTAATTTTTTTAAAAATATAAGGTTCGTTTTTATCTACTTCATATAAAACTATTTGTTGTATTTGCGAGGTTTCCGGAATACAGTAAACCCGATTGTTAGATTCAAATACATAGGGATAAGAAAGATGAATATTTTTTTCACTTATTCCTTTAACTTTTTTTTTGCCTTTACACTGCAGGCCATCTGTTACAATGATTTCACCCTTTCCTTTCCAAAATTTTAATTCTTCATAAAATAAATGCAAACGGTCATAAATGTTTATAATAAAAGGATCTGCTTTGTAGTCTGTACGATCTTCGCAAAGCCAGGTAATTTCGTTAGTTAATTGTTGTGTCTCTATTAAATTTTCTGGAGACTGGGTACTATGCCCAATATTCCATTTATCATAAAAAAATAATTTCTCACACATTTTTGACCAGTCAATCATCCCCTATTATTTAAATAATTTCCCTAATGTTGATAAAATTTTAGCCGGCAGAGGCAAGTAATCACTCTCTTGAATAAGTTTACCGCCAAAGCTGTCTTTAAATTTATTTATTCCCAACAATGCTTCATCGCTTGTACCTTCAGCATAGCCTCCTAAGTCGTAAATTTCATATCCTTCTTTTTTAAATAGGCATATATCTTTAAAATGCAATAATCTGTTAGCCCGGCCCACTACGGCTCTATTTTGTGCATTGTTCTTTTCTCTAAAAAGAGATGCTGAGTGAAACAGTCGTACCCTTTTTAAATTCCTGTCAGTAATATAAGCATGCATAACTATATCTCGCTGATTATAAATTGCTTTGGTAATAGATAATACTGATCGATAGTTATAGAAATTTTGACCCAGGTTTGATAGCTGTTTAGTATTGGCAAAAAGGTTATAAAATATAACAAATTGATTGATATCTAATTCTATATCCGTGGTAACACCATCTTTTGCCGAACGACGAATTTCATAAATAGTGTTTTGATCAAATTTGCTTGCAATACTCTCCTCCGATGCTGTTAAATCAATTATTTTTGTATAAAAAGACTTCCTTTGATACCCTGATATATCTTCACAGCATGTACTTTGTTTGTAAAAGCTATTTAAGCAATTTAATTTCATTGGTTTATTTGCAAACCATATAATACTTAAGGGCATTACTCCCAATGCACTTGCTTTAATCTGAATCATATAACTATTATTAAACTGTCTGTAAGTGTAATTCGTTTGATTTTTGATTTTTCAACCACTGCGTAAATACTAACAACTTCCATATTTGCGAAGCCCTGTTCCATTTCCCATCCATGTGCTGCTGAATAATAGCCACTGTTCTCTCCACATTTATACCAGGGATATTCTTAAGCGCGGTTATTGACATTTCGTCAAGTACATAATTTTTTAGTTCATGTTTCAACCAATTACTTAATGGAAGTGTAAACCCAGCCTTAGGTCTTTCAAAAAATTGGCTGGGAACGTATTTATATAATATGTCTTTTAATATCCGTTTTTGGACGCCTTTATAAGATTTAAATTCATCTGGCAGATGCTGTGCAAATTCAACAATTCGATAGTCCATTAGAGGGGCCCTGGCTTCTACAGCAAATGCCATAAAAGCACGGTCAACTTTTGTATTTATATCTCCATTTAAATATGTTTTTATATCAAAAGCAGACATTTTTTGTAAAAGACTTCCTGATTTAGAGTTCCATACATTCATAAAAGGGACATCTATGGCTTTTTCAGGTTGGGTTAACCATGAGTATTCCAATCCGCCGAACATCAATGCATAAAGTGTTTTTATATTTGTTTTGGCAACACCCAAACCAAGCAGTTTATGTTGATAGTTTGGAGAGAGTTGCATGATTGAGTTCATGATTTTTCTTATTGAGTGAGGATATTTATAAATATGGTTTACCATATTTATCCTTTTATATCGTGCGTACCCATAAAAACATTCATCTCCACCATCTCCACTTAAAGCTACCGTAACGTGTTGCTTTGTATACTTACTTAACAACAGTGATGGTATGGCACTAAAATCTGCAAATGGCTCATCATAATATTCTCCAAAATTTTTAATCAAGCTAATACCATCATCAGGATTGCACTCAATAGTATGATGATCAGTTTTTAAATAATTGGCTATGCTACTTGCATATAAACTTTCATCAAAGCCTTTCTCATTGAACTTGATACAAAATGTTTTTACATGATTGATGTTTTTTGATGCAATTGCCGCTATTAACGACGAATCTATTCCGCCTGAAAGAAATACACCTAATCTGACATCAGCACGCATTCGAATTTTAACCGCATTAGTTAATAAGCATTCAAGTTCGTCTTTGGCATTTAGATATCCCCCATTATAAATATTACTGTTTAATGTATCAATATCCCAATATTTTCTGCTGCACAACACTCCTGTTTTAAGGTGATAATTAAAAACATACCCTGCTTTAATTTTTTTAATTTCTTTCCAGGCAGAGCGTGGTTCGGGTATGTACCCCCATACAAAAAATTCATTTATTGCTTGTTCATCTAAATTAACATTCTTACCAATGGTAATTTGTGATGGTTGACTGGCAAACTCAAAGTTTAAACCATTGTGAGCGTAATACAGTGGTTTCTTCCCTAACCTGTCTCTCCCTCCAAAAAATATTTGCTTTTTTATATCATATATAACAAAAGCGAACATTCCGTTAAAATGATCAACACAAAGCTCACCATATTCAAGATATGCAGCAGCAAGTACTTCAGTATCTGATTCGGTAAAAAATGCATGCCCAAGTAGTTTTAACTTAGATCTGAGGGAGAGGTAATTATATATTTCGCCATTAAACACAATTTTTAAATGCTTATAGCTAAATGGCTGATCGGACCGTTTATCAAGATCTACAATAGCTAATCGGTTATGGCCTAACACAACAGATTCAACTCGTTCAAAATTTGATTGATCGGGGCCGCGGAAGCCAACTCTGCCAAGCTTGGCTTTAACCACATCATCATCATAAAATACAGTTGATCCATAAATACCACACATACTAACAGTGTTAATTAGTTAACAGATTTTCGTATTGATGCCCAATGTTATCTAAAGAAAACCGACGATATACATCTTCCTTAATTTTTTCATGTGACCACGGATGCGAACAAGCTAATAATACTTTATTTCTAAACGACTCGGCGTCATTTTGCTCCACAATATAACCGTTAATGCCTTCCCGAATTAAATCTTGCGCACCTCCGACCCTGTAACAAACTATAGGTACTCCTACACTTAAGGATTCAAGCATCACATTCGGAAAACCTTCAGTGAAGGAGGTTAACACAAAAAGATCGTACTTTATAATTTGTGCCGGTACATTCTGAATTTCGCCAATAAAGTTTACTCTTTTACTTAACTTCAAACTGGCTGCCTCTGCCTTAAGACTATTCATTAATGGTCCATCTCCAATAACAGTTAATAAATAATGTTCAGGTAGTTTGCTAATTATTCTTAACAATCTAACTACGCCTTTTTCTTCAGCTAACCGGCATACTACAATCAACTTTTTGCAACCTGAACTATCATGTGTTTTTATAAGCGGCGAAGTAAGAACAGGATTTGATACTACTTTTAATTTAGTTTTGTTAATACCATAGCGCTTTATAATAGAGTTTTGCATTTCTGTAGTTTGGCAAACTATGTAGTTGAATTTTGCAAAAAATATTTTAGTAAATAAGTTATAAAAATTGGTTTTAAAATCATAAAAACTTCTCATTCCCTCTGGAGTGTTTGATACCCTTGCAATTGCATTGGGTATTTTTAACACCCAGGTTACTATTCCCAATAGTATATTGATGTTATCTACCGTAGAAAAAACCGCATAAGGCTTTTCAACTTTTAATAGTTTATATAGTTTAAAAAAAGATCTGGAAGCCTTTATAGTTTTAAGATCAATAAATTCAATGCCATCTATATCAGTTGAGAAGCATCGTTCATTTGAATTCAAAAATACAACAGAAACATTATAACCAGCGTTATTAAAGTATTGGGCTAACAACCAATAAACACGTTCTGAACCGCCAGCACCTAATGATCCTACAATCAGAAATATTTTTTTTCCCATTATCAATAATGACGTAGTTAGCATCACCCCTACAGTGAATTAAACTGATGTTACAGATATATTTTTGAGCCTTGCAGAACACCGTAATATAGGAATAGGGTTGGCCCATCTGCACTTAATAACCACCCGTTATGTGAGAATGCATTAAATGATACAGCCAATAATGAAAACAGCAATGAAACAAGGATGGCGTTTGGTTTAAGTTTTATATGCTTAAAGGTAATCCAGTAAAGTCTATTTATTCTGTAATAAATAGCTCCTAATAGTCCTAATCCCAAAAAAGGGCCCAAATAAGTTAAAAACATTAAATAAGCATTATGAGAACTTAAGCCATCCGGAAAAACTGGATTTCTGTAAGTAACCTCTTCCCAACTCTTGCCATAAAACATCAGCCCGAAAGGGTAATTAGAATAAATGGCTAAATTTTCGGAAGCAAGGGTAAGCCTGTTAAAGTCATTTGCTTGTTTTGCCTGATTCTTTGCCAAAATATTATTTTTTTGATCGGTATTATTTTTCAATGCATAAGTGTATAGGAAAACTCCCATGACTAATGCGAGACCTATAAACAAAACAGCAGCTTTATACCAGTAATAAACAAATAAAAATACGGCTACTGAGACTGCAAAACTTATCAACGCAGACCGGTTCATCCCCAAATAGATAAAAGCCATACAAGCAAGAAAAACAATGAATATAATTAATAAGTTAAACCGAAGTGTAGCGGTTAATACTAAAATGAAAGCTGTAAAAGCCACAATCTGGTAACCAAATACAAATTGTGTAAGGGCAAGTCCGGCGGGGCTTTGTTTTATAGGTTCACCTAATAAAAGACTTCTTAATGGATCTATAATACTTTGATAGTTATGATCCAATACCATTAAAAGCATTGAAAAAAAAAGAAGGGCGAAAAATATTATGACGGTTAATTTAAATCGAAACTGGCTAAAACCCACAAAATAATTAAAGTAAAGAGCGCACACACCAATTGTAATAATACATAAAATAAGATATTTAAAATCGTTTTGCCCTACAAGATAATATAATGTCAAGGCAATTGTAAATAATACTGTTTCTGTCCAATATGCAAACCGTTGTACTGGTACGTTATAAAAAAGCATTAAAGGAAAGCAAAAGATAACAGGTGCCGGTATCCGAAAAAAACTTGTCATAAATATCCCAAACGCAAGTGTGTATAGATACATTGTCATTAAAAAAATGACCAATAGATTTTTAAATAGCATAAATTATAAATCAAATGTTACTTATTTATTACCTTTTTTAAGGTATGGAATATGATCATTAGATCTATCCATAAATTGTGACGATCAATGTAATTTAGATTTTGTAATATTTTTGATGGAATAATCTCGTTAATGTATAAATACTCAGGGTTTTCAGACTTAGCTAATATTTCATTCTCATTATAATAAAGTATTGATGCCCAGTCTGTAATACCGGGTTTAATAAGCAACACTTTTTGTTGTTGTTTGGTATAGTTTTCAACATATTTACGCACTTCTGGCCTTGGGCCAACAAAGCTCATATTCCCAATAAGTATGTTAAATAATTGTGGCAACTCATCTAATTTATACTTACGCAACCAGTAGCCAGAATTAGTGATCCTATAATCATGAGAGCCTATTGTTAAAAGCCCAAGTTGTTCTGAGTGAACATACATTGTTCTGAATTTATAAAGTAAAAATTCAATTCCATTACGGCCAATACGGCGTTGAATGTAGAAGATGTTTCCTCTTGAATCTAAACGTATAACGCAAGCAATTACAATAAACAAAGGTATTAAACAGATTAAGCCGATTAATGCAAAACAAAAATCAAATACTCGTTTTTCAACCATGTTCGTACATATTAAAATTTATTAAATGTTTTTCAGTATCTAAGGCTAACTGTTCTATTGCAGCGTAGGATAGTTGGTTTTCAACAGCTATTATTACTGAATTTATAATGAATTCTATCTCTTCATCAATTAGTTGCGAGTATATTGGTAAAGATATTTCGCAAGAATAGTTTTTATAAGCATTAGGATAATCATTAATATTATACCCTAAATTTTTAAAATATGTTAACATGGGCATAGGTATAAAATGCACATTAACTGCTACCCCGTTTGAAGTTATTTCATCAATAATATTATCACGTTGTTGTTCTGTTATACCTTTAATGCGAAGTGGAAATAAATGATAGCTTGATTCACGGCCCCTATCAATTAGGGTTGGCAATATGGCCCATACTTTGTCCTTAAACCCCTTGCAGTATTGTAAAGCTACGCTCTTACGTAAGGGCAATAACTTGTTTTGATATTTTCTTATTTGTGCTAATCCAATTGCCGCACAAATATCAGGCATGTTAATTTTAAGCCCTTGAAAAAGTATATCATACCTCCATCCGGCTCCTAATGATTTTGATAAAGCATCTTTATTTTGGCCGTTTAAAGTATACATTTTCAAATATTTATACTCTTCTTCGGCGTTAAAGCTATCAGGCAGATTTAAACACACACATCCTCCCTCCGCAGTGGTAATGTTTTTAACAGCATGAAAAGAAAAAATTGTAATATCACTTTTAATTGCAGACGGATGCCCGTAACTCATTGCCCCAAGTGAATGGGCCGCATCTGCAATTAGCAGAATTCTGTTCAGGTTTTTTTGTTTAATTGATTCTGAAATAAAAAGGCCGGATATTTCGGGGCTTTTTATAATCCGCATTAGCTTAGGATAATCACATGGCCATCCGGCAATATCAACAGCTATAATAGCCTTTGTTTTAGATGTTATTGCCTTTTTAACAGCAATTGTTGAAATGCAAAATTCATTATCTATGTCAACCATTACAGGTATTGCTCCACAATGCAGAACGGCTAAAGCTGTGGCACAGTAAGTGTATGCTGGTATAATAACCTCGTCACCGGCTTTTACACCATACCATTTAAGCATTAAAATTGCGCCAGAGGTCCATGAATTTACACATACTGCCTTTTTAGAAGTAGTAAGCTTAACCACTTCCTTTTCAAGTTCTACTACTTTTGGGCCAGTAGTAATCCATTTAGAATTTAATGTGTCAGTAACTTCATCAATCACACTCTGATCAATGTAAGGTGGTGAGAAAGGTATATTCATAAAATGGTGATTAGCTTATTAAATTGATTTCGTGGCCCATCCATAAAAGCTTTTTGCTAAAAAGCTTTTATTTAAATAGCTTAAAATTTGAGAAGAGCAGCCGCAAACTTTAGTTTATCATGAAATAAACGGCGATAAATAATTACCTGCTCTTTTATATTATCATACCGGGTATACTCTTTAAAAACAAGTGCATCTGTAGAAACAAAATGCTTATGGTATTTTACAATAAATTTTTCCAGTTTATAAAACCCTTTGTCTGTACAAGTTTCGGGGTGGTAATTAAATGTCCAGGTGTTTGCTTTTTTTTCGGCAACTTCAGAAAGCTGTGCCGGTATCCAATCAAACCCAAATCTTTTATATGGCATATTTAATAAACCATCACTTATAGTTTTTATATATGAATGCTTTTTTAAGGCTATAAGCGTGTTAATATCAAATGTGTGTGCTGGTGCAATAAAGCAAGATGTAACTACTCCTTCTTGCTTAAATATTTCTGACGAATGTTTAATTTTTGCTTCTTGTGCAATTAAAGGCAAACCTGCAAACTCAGACCTGTTATTCATTCGTAATATGCCCGAATTAGCACTTTGATAAAGATGTTCATAACCATGCATCCCTATTGTATAACCTTTTTGCTGAAGCTCTCTAACTAATTGCCAATAGTTGGGGTTGTAATTTCCGCATTTAATTAACTTAGGATCTACATTGTAGGGTATTACCGCAATTATTGGTTTTATTTTAAAATCATCAAATAAATTAAAAAAGCGGTACCACTTTGTTAGATTATTTGTTGGACATAAGTCGTCTAATCGTATTAGATATTGTACCATACCTGATTATTTTCAAAATAAAAAAGTAACCTTTTAAAGTTCTAAGAGTTGCACAAAATAAGGGCTTCCCATTTTTTTAATATCTGTTGTGCGTTGTTGGTATTATTTATATTCAGAGCGTTTTTTCCAAGAAAATCCTTCAAGTCCGGATTCTCTATTAACTTACTTATTGCATTAGATAAAGAATCAATGGATGGATCATCAACTAATATACCGTTGAAATTATTTATAATAATTTCAGATGGGCCGAATTCACAATTCACTGCTATACAGGGGCACCCAAAACTCATGGCCTCAACGAGTGCATTAGGATAACCCTCGTTTCTTGATGGCAATACAAACAATTCGGCCTGGCTGTAAAAATCCTGCAAATTTGTTTTTGTTCCTGTTAGTACCACCCTATCTGCTAACCCCAAGGTATATATCTGATAAATCAAGTTGGCCCGTTCCTTTCCTTCACCTACTATAAGCAGATCAACATCCTGCAGGTTTGCCTTACCAAATGCACTTATAAGAATATCAAAACCTTTTACATACGTTAGCCGGCCAACACCTAATATGAATTTACGATAATGAACCTTTGTGTTTGTTAGTGGCTCAAATACATTAACAGCATTATTTATCTTACATATGTTTTTAAGCTTTGTAAATCTTTTATTTTCTCTAAGACACTGCTCAACTCCGCTTGCACTTACAACAATTGCCTTTGACCTTTTATAAAGCCTTGCGGCCAAGTAATTTTGAAAATAACCAAATTTATTAACGCTCCTGTTAGGCGAAGTACGTTCTGATACAACATATGGGGTTCTGGTTATGTTACAGGCTATACCCGTCCAGAGATTGGCCGATGTAATGAAAGAAATACTGCATACCGGCTTTTCTTTTATCAAATATCCTATCAGTTTAATAAAAATTTGCAGTACATAAAATGCTCTAAATGACAGGGAATCTTTTCTACGATTAACGAGGAATAAAACCTGAATGCCGCATGTAATTTCATAAGCGGGCACACAGTTGTTTAATGAAATTATTATTGACTCATAATTTAAAGTATTAAAATGATTTGCCAGGGATATCAACACCCGTTCTGCCCCACCACCCACTAACGAAGGAATAATAAAAAAGAGCTTTTTTTTCTGTTGCATGAGCTTTAGTTATACCACACATTGTTAATAGTTTAATAAAAATTTAACTGTATTAAATGCTTTGCGTACTTGCCTATGTCGTAACTCAAACAACAAATAGCGCCTAACATATAACACAAGCAATCTTTTTTTTTGTAGTGCTGGATAGGTAAAATGGTTTATAATCAAGTAAAAATCGCTGACCGTTCTTTCCATTCGTGTTTTTGTGCTGATCATGCTCCAGACTCCACCACTGTGATTACGGTAGCAACTCATCACTTGCGGCATTACAAAAATTTTTCCTCCGGTATAAGAAGTTGCAAACAACTTAAATATTTTATCTCCTGCATAGCAGTTAGTGAACCAGGATGTTTTAAATAATTGATGTATCCCCAAAGTATTTCTGTACACTACTGTTGCTGTTTTAGTTTCTTCCTGCCTACCTGCCAGCAAATCATAATAAGTATGTTCTATGGGAACGGGGTTAGGATGAACATACAATGTTTTCCCATTTTCATTTATTACCCTCGTATAATGGCAGCAAATTACGTAGCTGGGGTTATTCTCTAAAAAATCAACCTGTTTTTGTAATTTCATAGGGTCTGTCCAATAATCATCACCTTCACATATAGCTATATATTTACCTGTGCAAAACTTAAGGCAATTCACTAAATTACCGTGTGTTCCCAAATTTTTTTCAGTCGAAATCAGTTTGATTTTGTCAGGATATTTATCCGAAAAGGTTTTTAATATATCTAAGGCCCCGTCATTTGAGCAGTCATCGGCAACTATGATATCGAAATGAAAATTGGTTTCTTGCATTAAAAAACTATTTATAGCCTGTGATATAAATTTTTTATGGTTGTATGTAATACAACAAATGCTCACAATTGGTATAATATCTTTCATATCAACTTAATTTTATGCTGATATATGATCAAGTCCTGATTCAACTTGTTCGGCAATCAACACACCAAAATTTTTAATTTTGGGTTTCAAATTTTTATCTTTCAATAAAACCCTACATATAAAATCTAAATCTGACAATGTAAGTGTATGATAAAGCGGAAGACACAAAATTCTGCTGGCAACAGAATCGCAAACGGGCATGGATACATTATCAACATAAGGTAAAGCCGATAATGATGGATAAAAGTACCGGCGGCTATATATTTGCGAAAGCTCCAGTTTAGTTTTACTTGCATGCATTAACTCCTCACTCTCAAATAAAATGGGGAAATAGGCGTGATTATAGTCGGTATAACCTTGAAGCGCCTGAAACTTTACTCCTAATCTATTCAAGCGGATTAAATAATGTTGGTACAAATATTTTCTTTTTTGAAGTATCTCATCAACATGGTTCAAATTACATAAACCCATTGCAGCATGCAATTCACAGTTTTTAGCATTAATTCCTAATTCAGAAAATGTATCTGTTCCTGAATATCCAAAACTTCTCATAATTGCCATTTTCTTAAGTAATTCCGGATCTTTTGTAATAACAGCTCCCCCTTCAACCGTATGAAATAACTTAGTAGCATGAAAGCTTGTGGTACTTACATCACCAAATTCAAATATCGATCTGTTTTTGTACCTGGTTCCAAAACAGTGAGCGGCATCGTATATAACTTTCAAATTGTATTTCTCTGCAATCTGCTTTATAGCATCAACATCACAAGGGTTACCAAATACATGTGTTGCAATTATACCAGTGGTTTGAGGTGTTATTGCAGCTTCTATTTTTGTTGCATCTATATTGTATGTATCTGGGTTAATATCAACAAACACAGGTTTACATCCTTGCCATACTATACTGCTGGTAGTAGCAACGAAAGAAAACGGTGTTGTTATAATTTCTCCGTTTAAGTTAAGCGCCTTAATAGCTAACTGCAGCGCTATTGTTCCATTAGTTACATATAATAAATGATCTAACGATAAGTATTCCTTTAACTTTAGCTCTAATGTATTTGCCAGCGGGCCATGATTTGTTAACCATTGCCGTTTCCAAATATTTTTCACATAGCTTTTAAATTCTTTTTCTGCTGGCATATAAGGTTTGGTTACTGGAATCATTTTTTTAGAATTAATTGGTTAAAATCCCTCATCGCAGAAATTTTCAAAAGCGAACTAAAAGCATAGTATAGGAGTATAAAACTGATGCTTGTTAAGCTCATCTTTAGAATTTCGGATGTTAAAAATTGATCTAAATATTGTTCAAGTAAGTAACAGCATATTCCTATGGTACCCGCAAGAGTAAGGGTTGGTAAAATGTCTTTAATTTGTTCTTGAACAGGATAAGCAATTAATTTTCCACTATATATTGAGTTTATATAATATGCTATAAAATTGAAGAACAATTGAAAATATAGTAATCCATAAATCCCAAATCGGATAACTATAAACACTATTGTTATGCAAAGTACTTTTTTGATTATTTCTAATTTAAGAAACAACGAACTTTTACCCAGTACTTTTAAAATATTAAGATTATAAGCATGTAGTGGATACATAATGCCACTAATACACAGTATTTTAAAATATGGCACCGCTGGCAGCCATTTATCAGTAAACAAAAAACTAAACAAAGGTTCGGATATAACAGATAGTAGTACCAATACCGGAGCATTCCAGAAAAGCACTTGTTGAATTAATCTCTTGTAAACATTTTTAAGCTGTTTAGTATCTTCAGAAATTTCGGCAAACATAGGATAGGCCACTTTATTAATTGCTGCCGAAATATTACTTATTGGCAACTGGCTTAAAGAGTCGGCTCTGGAATAAAACCCAAGCTGGCTTGTAGAGAAATATTTGCCAATTACTATAAGGTAAAAATTTTGGTAAATGGTATCTATTAAATTAGATATGGTCATTTTATACCCAAAATAAAAGTGGCTTTTAAAACATTTTATATCAAACAACAATGCCGGCCGCCAGCTTGAATAAAGCCAATGCATGGCTGTAGATAAAAAGGATGTAAACAAACTCATCCAAACCAGGCTCCAAACACCGTAACCCATTTTTGCTAAAACAATTCCTAAAATGCCGCCACCTATAGCTGATGGAACTTGTATGTTTGTTTGTTTTTTAAACTTTAGTTCTTTTATTAAAAGTGTACTTTGAATCCCAAAAAAAGCATTTAAAATTAAGATGGTACTATAAACACGTACTATTGCTATTAACTGAGGTTGATGATAAAACAGTGCTATAAGCGGAGCCGAAAAAAACAATATCATGTACAAGATTGCACTACCGGCAATATTGAAATAAAAAACAGTAGAGTAATCTCTCTGATCTGTGTTGGTTGTTCTTATTAAAGACGATGTTAATCCACTATCTAAAAGCGTATTACTTACGGCTATAAATAAAGACAGCATTGCAATTAACCCAAATTGTGAAGGCTCAAGTATTCTTGCTAATAAAATTGATATTGCAAAACTTACTAATTTTGAACTCAACTGTTGCCATATTGACCACAATAAAGCCGAAACAGCTTTTTCTTTAAAGTCCATATATTATTAAAGGCGGGCATTTACAACACCATCAGGAAGACAAGACTTCAAATCATATATAACCGTATTCTCTTTACAGAGAGCCTTAAAGTTCATACTCTTAAACTGATCATGGGCTACTGCTAATAAAACGCCATCATACGTTTTGTCTTTTGATTCCCCATTTTCGCATATAATCTTGTAGGCTTTTTTTGCATGATCAGCATTGGCCCAGGGGTCATGAATATGAACCTTAACCTTATATTCTTCCAGACGCTTAATTACATCAATAACACGTGTATTACGTACGTCAGGGCAATTTTCTTTAAATGTAAACCCTAATATTAATACTTCTGCATTAACAAGATCAGTACCCTTACAAATCATTTTTTTGATTAGCTGATCTGCTACGTATACGCCCATCCCATCGTTTATTCTGCGGCCAGCCAAAATAATTTCAGGATGATAACCAACTTCCTGTGCTTTCTGTGCCAGGTAATATGGATCTACTCCTATGCAATGCCCCCCTACAAGTCCGGGGCGAAAGTTTAAAAAATTCCATTTAGTACCAGCTGCCTCTAACACCTGGCTTGTATCAATACCCATCTTATTAAATATCATAGCCAATTCATTCACAAAAGCAATATTTATATCGCGCTGAGCATTTTCAATTACTTTTGCAGCTTCAGCTACTTTAATTGAAGCGGCTTTAAACGTACCCGCAGTTATAATTGAACTATATAACTTATCAATAATCTCTGCAGCATCAGGAGTTGAACCTGATGTAATTTTTCTAATTTTTGTTACAGTATGTGTTTTATCACCAGGGTTTATCCTTTCAGGAGAGTAACCGGCAAAAAAATCAATATTGAAACGTAAACTGGAAGCACTTTCAAGCACAGGTACACATTCATCTTCTGTAACTCCTGGGTAAACAGTTGATTCATAAATGACGATGTCGCCTTTTTTTAGAACTTCGCCTAACATTAAGCTTGCGCTTTTCAATGGGCTTAGATCTGGCCGGTTATTTTTATCAACAGGTGTAGGTACTGTTACAATGTATATAGAACATGATCGCAAATTTTCTATTTCCTGAGTAAAAAACAGTCCAACAGATGTTGTACAAACGGGGGTTATAACCGCATTTAGTTCATCCGCGCTAATTTCAAGTGTATTATCAATGCCTGATCTCAGCTGATCAATTCTTTGTTGGTTAACATCATACCCTATTACCTTATATTTTTTGGCAAATTCAACGGCCAATGGCAATCCAACATATCCAAGGCCAATAATTCCAATTCTATAATTGTTTTGAGGCGCTTTCATTATTTTGATTTAAATTTTGTATTGCTATATTTTGAATAAGGACACGTGTTACTAAAGCACAATTAATGCTATCAAAAATCATGAGAACACTCTTGCCTTGTATCTGTATAATTTTACCAAGCTGATCTGTAAAAATGCCTTGCTTAATGCGAATCTTATCGCCAACAGATACGGTTTGCAGATCTATAATTTCAATATCATTATAAATAGTAAGGTTAACTTTAATCTGCTCAATAACACTATCGCGTACAATGGCTGGCTTACCCATGAAGTAAACAAAACCTAAAACACCCGATATATACAGCACATTTGATTGTTCTTTTAAAGTAACGTGCACAAAAATGTATGAGTTAAATAACGGGAGACTCACCTTTTTTTTACGATCAGCCCATTGGCTTTCAACTATTCTTAATGGGCAATAAGATTCAATCCCTTGTTGTTTTAACAATAGATCAACCTTTTTTTCCCATCTGGGGCGGGTATAAATTACAAGCCACTTCTTTTCTTGCAAAATATTATGATTTTCCATATGGAATGTATTAATGAGGTTATTCGATAGAGGCATATTTCAGCTTCGCCAACTCACTTACATGATAATTTATGGTTGATTTAGAAATGAGTAAGTGCTAATTATGAGAAGTATCTGTTAGTACCTTTAACTACAATATACCATGTTAACAATGTATAGCTTCGCCATACCACTTACGTGGTTATTTTTTCAAACTTTTTTCTATTGATTATTAATACAGAAAGACAAAAACTATGTATTAACTACTTGATCGGTATAATAATTATATGAACCATAAGCATAAGCCGGACGGTTCTCTGGTTTAGCATCGTTAATAACCACCATTAGGTTTTTTAACTTATCATTCTCATAAATGTCCTTAAGTATGTCTAATTGTTTGTTATTTGTATAATTATATCTAACCAAATAAATGCTCAGATCTGCATATTTAGCCAAACTAAAAGCATCTGAAACCACTCCTACAGGAGAAGTATCTACAATTATGTAATCAAAATTATTTTTTAATAAATCAAACATAAAATTTACACGTTTGCTGGCTAACAGCTCTGCAGGGTCTTCAGGCATCGAACCACACCCCAGTGTATATAAATTAGACGATTTTGGGTAGGCTTGAATGCTTAACATAAATTCGTCAGTATCCCCTTGCAAAAACTCCGTAATGCCCGTTTTTTGTTTTATATCCAGCTTTTTTAACATATCTGGCTTTCGCAGGTCAAATTCAAGTATTATTACTTTCTTATTTAGCATGGCTAATGTCAATCCCAGATTTATACTGAAAAATGTTTTTCCTTCGCCCTGCATACATGATGTAACTAACATTACCTTATTGGGCTGACCTTTATTTAACATGCTCAGGTTGGTTCGGATATATCTAAATAGTTCTGAAATAGTTGACTTGCTTCCTTTACTCATCACAATGGTACTTTTAATATCATTGTGGCTTAACTCTCCCAAAATTTTGAGACCCGGAATATCTTTTAAGGATGATATATCTTTTACTTTTAACGTCAGGTTTCTGCTTGTATAAATAAAAAACGCCGGGATAAGAAATCCTAATAAGCTACCGCATAGATACACTAACTGTCGTTTAGGGGAGTCTGGCAACGGATTATAAGCGGGCTTATCTATAACTTGTGATACAGATACCGTTGCCAATAGCGATAATTCTGTTTCTTCTTTCTTTTGTAAAAAATATTGATACAGGTTGGTTTTAACATTTTGCTCACGCCCGCGTTGCAAAAGCCCTCGCTCTAATGTTGGTGCTAAACGTATTTTAGATTTATAATTAGCTGAATTTGATCTAAGATGATTGTTTTCTATTAGGATTCCTTTTTTAATGTTAGTTAAATTTTCAATTATATTGAGGCGTATACCTGTTATTTGGCTGGTTAAATTTTGCACTAACGGATTACTAAGATTAGCACTGCGCAACATCCTATCCCTCTCTAATTGCAGATCATTAAATTTGTTTATCAATGAAATAAGTACAGGGTCTTTTAAACTCATAGTACTGGGCACCACATTAAATTGGTTTTTTGGTGTTCTTAAATAAGCGAGGATAGAATTTACACTACCTAATTGTACGTCTGATTCTACTATGAGCGTATTGTACTCGGCAGATTTTGTTAAATTTATTTGCGTACCGGTACTTACATCGCTGGCTCTATTTTTTTGCTTATAAACTTCAATATCCCCCTCAGTATTTGAAAGTTCATTTTCTATTGCTTTTAAGCGCTTATCCAAAAATAGGATAGTGCTGGTTGCCAAGCTATTTTTCTTTTGTAAACCTTCTGCGTTATAAATCTTAATAATATTATTCATGATATCTACTCCCCTCTCCGGTATGGCATCAATTATGCTTAAGCTTAGTGTGTTAGATTCTTTTATAACTGGTGTAATTTTTAATTTTCCTGCACTATATGATAAAGCCATTTCGTACAGGTCTTGAAATTTTATATTTAACGCCTTATGATTTTTTGCAAATGATGGTCCTTTAAATACTCTAATTGTGTAACCAGGCAGGCTAACAAGCTGGCCAAACCTATATTTATATTTTTTTATATCATCAGTAAGGATAAATGTTGAATCAGATATGCTTTGTAACTGTATATCCTTAAGATATGCCGTTGCTCCTAATTTTACAACCGACACTGTTAATGGCAGACTCTTACTATAAAGCCCGGTTGTTTTAAAAAAGGTTTGATATGTATAGGCAGTCTCAAGATTGAGTTTTTTTAACACTTTATAAATTAAATCTCTTGAGCGTAAAATTTCAATTTCATTATCTACTGTTTTAACTTCATGAAACATATTTAAATCACTAAATGCGGTTGCTTTTAGTATTCCATCACCTTTCTTGTCATCTGGTATTAATAATGTACTAGTGATATTGTATTGAGGAGTTGCACAACTAAGGTAAAACCAGGCTATAAATAAACTAATGAACAAAGCGGCTACAAACCAGTACCATTTTTTTAAATATGGCATAATTACATCTCTATAATCATTAACCTTAGTTGCTGGTTTAAACAAACGACCTTCGTTCATATTTTTTTAAATTTTAGTATTGTATGGTTACTTTAATTACCTTTTTAACAGTACTGCAGCCAATACTGCAGCTGCAGAAATTGAAGCAATAATAATGGGCAGTACACGCGTGTTTTGGCTATATTCAAAGGCTTTTGCCCTATCTGGTTCTACATAAACTATATCATTTTGCTTTAGATAGAAATAAGGCGAAGTAATAGTTTCCTGTTTGTTAAGGTTTAATCTCTTCATGGTTTTACTGCCGTTTTCATTTCTAATTACAAGTACATTTTCTCTTTTGCCGTAAACTGTCATATCTCCTGCGAGGCCTAAAGCTTCAAGTAAATTAATTTTATCATCAGGTATGTTAAAATTTGATGGCTTGTTAACTTCACCTATGACTGTAATTTTAAAATTCAAGACCTTAACATCCACCACCGGGTTTTTTATTTGTTTACTTAACCGTTCTAAAATGCCTAACCTGGCCTCCTCTATACTTAAATCTTTTACCTTATAATCGCCAATTAGTGGTAATTGTATAATGCCATCTTTATTTACTTTGTAACCAACCTTTTGAGTTGAAGGATCAGTTGATGCGTTTATATTTCCTGAAAATAAACGATTAGATTCCGGGTTCAAGCTATTTACTGTAATACTTAAAATGTCATTCTCACTAATTTTTATATCTTGTTTTTTACTATCGGTAATGATAGATGAACTTGTCATGTCGCTGAAATATACCAGGTCTCGTTTGGGGGCACAGCCGGTAAATAATATAAAAAGCAAAAGCAAGTAAGGATAATATCTTTCGATAAGTATCTGTTTAGGAATAATCATTATAGTTTTTAATTGGTTATAACAAATATATTTAATTGGCTTCCAAATAGATATATTTTTCATATATGGATATTAAACTGTAAAAAATCACACTCAATTACACGAATATTGTAAACCGGAGATAAAAAAGTTTACATAATTTGTAAAGATGTGTATAAAATGAGCCCTTTGTTTTTACATAAGGTTACTTCCTAATAACTGTATGATTTAAAATTTAGCGATCAAAGCTTAGGCAATGGGTCAATTTAGATTTGAGTTATACACCTACCATCTTTTAGGGACCTTGGTATATATTGTGTTTAATGATTTGTTAGAGAGCCGCTTCAGAAATATTAAACCTGTTTAGGTTTGCGATTGGTTTGTTTTTCGTAAGGGTAAATAATTAACTTGTTTTATAGTATAAAGTTTATCTATTAAAGAACCTTATCCAACCGAACCAGTTTAAAACAAACCAAGCATTAAGCAATCTTTTTCACAACCAAATTTAATTTTCTTCGTAATAGATAATTAAATTATCTATAGCCTTTTTGAAATAAATAAATTTTTATGTATTTCGTTATTTTATCAATTGCTGTTTTAGGATTTTCGTATATAACATCAATTTTACCTATCCGTAAAAAAAATAGTGAAATAAACGTAACTGTAGTAAGTTTAAAAGAGCTTGATCCTTTATATTCATACAGAAATGCTTTATTAAAAATTCTTCAAATAGAATCTGAACTTGAAGCTACTGTTATATCTATGGATTATTATAGCACAAACAGGTATACTCTCTTTAGTCCCATTGAAACAGTATATATAAAACAAGATATTGAACAAAAACTAAAACATTTAATATCTGATTATGAGCAGGGAACATGTTCTCTATTTGATTTTAATTTCCAATTAGAAAGCATTCTTAGGCAAACAGATATTTTAGCTTTCAGGCTGGCAGCTTAGCGGTTAATAAATTCGCAATATTCTTGCACCCTACTTGTGCACACTTCTTTTTTGGGGACTCTTTCTATCCTACTTACAAATTCTTAACCAAGCAGGAATATTTAAATCTTATACACTTTTTAAAACTCATCCATACCACAGTTTAATGTGTGAAAGGCCATCTAATATGAGTATTATAAAAATACAAGTTTTCAATTAATGTTAACCCTGGAAGAGTATGTAATTATTTCTCAAAGATTTAAAATAAAACTTATAAGAATAATTTTAGAGTATAGTTACTTTATTGGGTGTTAAAAAGCAAAATGAGTAAATAAATTAAACTATTACTCCAATGCTTCCGTAAAAGAGATTATTACTACCGGGATAATCTGTATGAACAAGAAAAATTATGGTACAATACCTTATTATGATTTTTTACCTAATCAACGGCAGATCTGTACCATTTTAATTTTATCAATAAGCAGTATTTTTTTTATAACGTTCAGAAACAAAACAGCAGGGCATCAAAAAAACTCTAATTTACATACAGAGTCAACAAATAATACATCTTCATTTCAATATATTCCAGCTGTTTGCGGAGGTACTACAACAGTTTCGGCTTGCGGAAACAGCATGGTATTAAATGCCGACCCTGGTCAGTCTAACTATCTCTGGAGCACAACTGAAACTACACAGTCTATTACAGTAAATACGTCTGGCACTTACTGGTGGGAAACCATTGACATGGCTAATAACAAGGTAGTAAATGGCGATTTTTCAGATGGTAATACTGGTTTTACCAGTGGTTATGGATCTGTAGTATCACCAACTTCAGCTAGTACATCATGTTGTACCAATGTTATTGGCCCGGAAGGCCTATACACAATAACTACAAATCCAAATTTTACACATACTGCTTATAAATCAAAGGGTGAACATACAACTGCTACAGGGAAAAAGATGCTTGTTAACGGTTCAACAAGCGCAGCTTCTAACTCGAAAGAAACTATAAAAAAAATACTGCTTATTGATAAAATTAAAATGGTACAGATCTGCCGTTGATTAGGTAAAAAATCATAATAAGGTATTGTACCATAATTTTTCTTGTTCATA
>JAQBNZ010000153.1 GCA_028288285.1 Mucilaginibacter sp. | reverse complement strand
GGATGAAGGAGTGGACAAACTCATCGCATAAGGTATTCGTCCAAACTATACCCGGCGCCAATATGGTTGCTGTAGATAAATACATCGACAAAATTAAACACCAGCACGATGCTAACGATAAAATAAGTACTTACTTCACTTTCCCATTGAATAAGTGGCACCTGTACAGTGAATTTAAAGATGGTAAGAATGTAGGCGGGATGATAGAATATGTGAGGCTATTTATTGTTATTGCCATAATTATATTGCTGATAGCTTGTGTTAATTTCATGAACCTGAGCACCGCCCGGTCAGAAAAACGTGCTAAGGAGGTAGGTATCCGCAAAACATTAGGATCAGACAAAAGGCAGCTTATTACCCAATTCTTTTTTGAGTCGATAATACTTGCCTTAATCGCATTTATCCTGTCAGTAGCTGCGGTTTATCTGCTTATGCCATTATTCAACTCACTGGTAAATAAAACGCTTTATCTAAATATTATTGACCCCTTCTTTATGATAGGCGCCTTGGTTATTATCTTATTCACAGGTATTGTAGCGGGTAGCTATCCGGCACTATACCTTTCATCATTTAACCCGGTTAAGGTATTAAAAGGAACGTTTGCCGCCGGTAAAAGCGCGGTATTGCCAAGGCGTATTTTAGTTGTGGGGCAGTTTGTTATGTCAATATTGCTTATATCCGCAACCATTATCATATACCAGCAAATACAGCATGTTAAAGACAGGAACATAGGCTATAATCCTGATAACCTGATTATGGTGCCATCATCACAAGCCGTTGATAAGAACTACGCAACTATTAAACAAGAGCTGTTCAATACAGGTTTGATAAGTGCGGTTACCCGTACTTCGGCGCCTATAACAGAGATCTGGTGGAAATCTCCATCACCGGATTATATTGGCAAATCTGCCGATGGCAGTATCATATTTTCGGGTTTAAGTGCTGATGTTGATTTTACCAAAACTATGGGTGTTAAATTACTGCAGGGGCGTGACTTTAAAGCTACACCGGGCGATTCGGCTGTAATGATTTTAAATAAAGCAGCTGTTAGTGCTATGAACGTTAAAAATCCTATCGGTTTAGAAATGAGATATGGGCCTCGTAAGTACACCGTTGTGGGCGTGGTTGATAATATAGTAATGGCATCACCTTATGACGCTGTTGATCCATTAATGATCTATTACAATCCAAATGGCTCAAACATGGTTAATGTGAGGCTAAAAGATGGCACACAACCCCAAAAAGCTATAAAATCATTAGAAGGCATCTTCAAAAAATATAATCCTGATAATTTGTTTGAGTACCAGTTTGTTGACCAGGAGTTTGGGAAGAAATTCATTAACGAAGAGCTTATTAGCCGCATCACCAACATTTTTGCCGGGCTGGCCATTTTTATATGCTGTATAGGCTTGGCCGGATTGGCATCATTCACTATTGAAAAGCGCTTTAAAGAAATAAGTGTACGCAAGGTTATGGGAGCATCGGTACAACAACTGTTAATGTTAATATCAACCGAGTTTTTAAAACTTGTATTGGTTGCATTTTTAATTGCCGTACCGCTAACCTGGTGGCTAATGAGTAACTGGCTGCAAAAGTATACCTACCACATTAACATTAGTATATGGCTATTTGCCGTAGTAGGGGTACTTATATTGCTACTAACCCTTATTGTAGTAGGTTTAAACACAATGAGGGCTGCAACCGCTAACCCGGTAAAGAGCTTGCGCAGCGAGTAGACGAATTAGAGCCAAGAGGTAAGAAACAAGAATCAGGATATGTTAGCTTTTGATTTTTCTCGCAAATACATGCAACGCATATAACAAATAATGCCTCTTATATAAAATATATAAAAACCAAACCATTATGAAAAAGTATTTCCTTTTATTGTTAATCTCATCTTTAACATATGTGGCATCCGCACAAGATAACCGCACCCCATACCTTACCAGGTCATTAGCATCTGATGGTATAAAAAATGTATTTGTAAATACCAGTGGCGGCAGTATATCTGTTAGCGGTGGAGCACAGGAACCACGTATTGATGTTTACGTAGTGGGTAACAATAATCAAAATTTAAGTAAAGACGAGATCAAAAAACGCTTAGATGAAGATTACACGCTGGATATATCTGTCAACAATGGTGAGCTGCATGCCACTGCAAAGCATAAAAGAAACAACATTAACTGGAGGAAAAGCCTCAGCATTGGCTTTAAAGTTTATGTCAACAAACAAGCATCAACAAACCTCAATACAAGCGGCGGTTCAATAAGTATTGATAATTTAACCGGTAACCAAAACTTTGAAACCAGTGGCGGCAGCCTTAATGTGAGTCAGATAACGGGCGTTATAAAAGGCGAAACAAGTGGCGGCAGCATTAATGTTTCAAACTCAAAACAAGACATTACCTTAACTACCAGCGGTGGCAGTATCACAGCTAACAATTGCCAGGGGAAACTTAAACTGGAAACCTCCGGCGGATCATTAAAATTAGATAATCTTAAAGGCTATATTAATGCAACCACAAGCGGTGGCAGTATTAACGGTAGTAATGTAGATGGTGAACTAATAACCGGTACAAGTGGTGGCAGTGTTAATTTGGTTGGCATATCGGGCAGCCTTGATGCATCTACCAGTGGTGGCAGCATGCACGCGCAAATGCTAAGAGTTAGTAAATATGTTAAGCTTGAATCAAGCGCTGGTCATGTTGATTTGACTTTGCCTGCCGGACAGGGTTTAGATCTTGATTTGCGTGCAGACCGCGTTAGTTTTGGCATGCCGGGCAATTTTAATGGCGAAAAAAGCAAGGATAAAGTAGTTGGAAAACTGAATGGTGGCGGTGCAACTGTACAGGTACGCGGCGACAATAGTATATCAGTTTCTACAAAATAATTCCGGGTTATTAATTAAGATTTTATGTTTAAAAATTACATGAAAATTGCCTGGCGTAACCTGGCGAAACATAAGCTTTTTAGCTTTATAAATATTGGCGGCCTGGCGGTGGGTATGGCAGTTAGCTTTATACTGCTGCTATATGTGTATAACGAATTCACGTTTGATAAATACAACGAAAAAGGTGATCGGATTTATATGCTTTACCGTAATCAGCCTGCTGATGGAGAAATACAAACCAGTAATGGCATGCCTGTACAGGTTGCAGGAGCTATTAAAAAAGACTTCCCCGAGATAGAAAAAGCAGCACGCACCAATGCTGTTGATGATAACCTGGTTAATTATAATGGCAAAACGCTTAAAATAAGTATGCTATCAGCCGATCCGGAGCTGCTGGATATTTTTACTTATACGTTTGTTAAGGGTAACAGGCAAAAGGCATTTGCTGATCTTGCTTCAGTTGTACTAACCGAATCTGGTGCTAAATCCATTTTTGGAAATGAGGAGGCGATGGGTAAAACCATTAAGCTAAACAAAAATCGAATGGTGAAAGTAACCGGCATTATAAAAGACATGCCTCAAAACTCTTCTATCAGATTTAACATGCTGGGTTCTTGGCAATTATTAGAGGCAGAGCGGGAATGGGTTAAAACATCTGGCTGGGGTAACTATTCATTTAAAACTTTCGCGCTGGTAAAACCCGGTACTGATGAAAAAAAGTTAAATGCCAAAATGAGTAGCCTTATTGCCAGAAACGATGCTTTTAATAAAGAAAATAAACTATTCTTATACCCATTTGAACGAATTCACTTGTATGACAAATTTGAAAATGGCGTAAATACAGGTGGCGATATCGAATACATCCGCCTGTTTATGTTCCTGGCTATAGGTATTTTGCTGATAGCCTGCATTAATTTCATGAACCTTTCTACCGCACGCTCACAGAGCCGTGCCCGTGAGGTTGGGGTACGCAAGGTTGTAGGAGCAAGGCGCATTTCCCTCATAAAACAGTTTATGGGCGAATCATTATTGATGGCTATTATATCTTTTATGTTCGCGTTGGTTATTGTTTCACTGTTATTGCCGTATTTTAATAGCATCATTAATAAAAATCTTACTGTTCCGTATAAGATGTTTAATTTTTGGATAGTAGGTTTAGGTATAACAATTATTACGGGCATTATTGCGGGCAGTTACCCAGCATTGTTTCTTTCGGCATTTAAGCCGGTTAAGGTGCTAAAAGGACTTGTAAAAGATGGTAAAACGTCCTTAAGGCCAAGGCAGGCATTGGTTATTATACAGTTTGCTTTTGCAACCTGCCTTATCCTGTCAACCATATTAATATACAACCAAATCAATTTTATTAAAAACCGCCCGGCAGGCTATAATAAAGATGGCCTCATTGAAATTTCACAAGAAGGTACCCTGTACGAAAAATTTGAGGAATTCAGGCGGGATGCAATTGCTTCCGGAGCAGTAATTGAGGGTTCAGCCACATCTGGCACAATTGCAAATGCTAACAGCGCATCATGGGGAGTTAAATGGCCGGGGCAGTTACCGGGCGAAGATAAAATACCTATTGATCAATTGGTTACTACTTATCACTTCACTAAAACATTTGGGGTAAATATTTTAAAAGGCCGTGATTTTGACAGAGCTAATCCTTCAGATTCTTTGGCTATAATGATGAATGAATCGGCAGTTAAATTGATGCGGTTAAAAGAGCCGCTGGGCCAAATTGTTAACTGGCAAGGGCAACCCCGTACAGTGGTAGGCATTATTAAAGATTTTATTTTAGGCAGCCCCGGCGAACCGGTAAAACCCCTGATAGTTGGATATATGAAAAACTGGAGCGGAACAGCAACCTTGCGCTTAAACCCGGCGCTATCGATATCAAATTCACTGACAAAATTAGAGACTGTATATAAAACGTATAATCCCGAGTATCCGTTCGAATACAAGTTTGTAGACGAGCGTTATAACAACAAGTTTAAAACCGAGCAGTTGTTAGGCACTTTAGCTAACTCATTCACCATATTGGCTATTGTTATATCATGTCTTGGCTTATTTGGCCTGGCATCCTTCTCTGCAGAACAACGCCGTAAGGAGATAGGTATTCGCAAAGTATTGGGAGCGTCAATTGGCAGCCTGTGGTTCAACCTGTCAAAAGAATTTATACAATTAGTGTTGATAGTGTTTTTTATAGGCGCTGCCTTTAGCTGGTATTTTATGAATGAGTGGCTAAATAATTATACCTACCATACCCAAATAAGTATATGGGTGTTTTTACTAACCATACTTATTAGCCTTGCGGTAACTATAACCACAGTAAGCTGGCAGGCCATAAAAGCAGCACTCACTAATCCGGTAAAAAGTTTAAAAAGCGAGTAACCTATTTCATTAACAAGTAGTCTTATATGTTAGTGCATCAGCTCATTACATCCGGTTTATAATCGGTATAGGCAAGTTGTAGTGTATTAATCGTCAACTCATAATTTAAAGATCATGTTTAAAAATTATATTAAAACGGCATTCCGTAGTTTAAAAAAAAACAAAGGGTTTACCCTTATTAACGTGTTTGGCCTTGCTTTGGGCCTTTGCGTTTGTATGCTGATTGTTTTTTACGTGATTGATGAGTTGAGTTATGATAAATATAACACCAAAGCCGACCGCATTTACCGGGTAAACAACGAGATAAAATTTGGTGGCAATACTAACAACTATGCAGTATCGCCTGCACCATTAGCACAAACATTTTTAAACGATTTTCCTGAGGTAGAGAAGGCTACACGATTTAGGGACCGAGGTGGTTTTAAAGTTCGTAAAGGTGATGAGAACATACAGGAACGCCGTTTCGTGTATGCCGATCCGCAGATATTTGATGTGTTTACACTGCCAATGCTGCAGGGTGACCCTAAAACAGCCTTGAAAGATCCTAAAAGTGTGGTGATAAATGAAACTATCGCAAAAAAGTATTTTAATACAACCAACGCGGTTGGCAAGTCGTTTACCTTTAACGATACGCTGTTTTACAAAGTTACAGGTGTTATAAAAGACATTCCGAAGCAATCGCACTTTAATTTCGATTTTCTGCTGGCTATGTCGGGCCTTGATGAGAGCAAAGAAGATGCCTGGTTAAGCAATAACTTTAACACATACATTTTATTGAAACAAGGAGCTGGCGTTGCTAAACTGGATGCAAAAATGCCGGCTATGGTGCGTAAATATGTGGGAGGACAGATGCAAGCCGCTGTACACATGACCTATGAGCAGCTCGAAAAAGGCGGAAATTACTTCCGGATAAGTTTAACCCCGCTTAATGATATCCATCTTAAATCAAATCGTGTGGCCGAGTTAAGTGGCAATAGTAACATCCAATATGTATACATATTTTCGGCCATAGCGGTGTTTATATTGCTCATAGCGTGTGTGAATTTCATGAATCTTTCTACCGCGCGCTCATCTAACCGCGCCCGCGAGGTAGGGGTGCGCAAGGTATTAGGCTCTCCCCGCAAATATTTAATAGCGCAGTTTT
>JAQBNZ010000135.1 GCA_028288285.1 Mucilaginibacter sp. | reverse complement strand
GGTGGGTATCGGTACCCCGGGTACCAATATTCATTTGAAAGCCATTGCCGCTCATTTCCCAGACATTCACACCCGGTATAGTGGCAAATATCTGCCTGATATTACTGTTGGATAAATTAGCCTTGCCTGCATCCGGCGCAAAAGAAAATGTTTTTTTGCCGGCGAAGATATATGCACCATCAATGTTTGGCAAATGTCTGGATCTGTTATCCTTGATAGTAACACTGTCAAGCCTTATGGTGGTATCTTTTATGCTTCTTTTTGCCTTGTGTGGATTATTTTGCGCTTTTGTTGTAACTGACAATGCAAGCAACGAAGCAATGAGAAGCAGCACCAGTAGGTCTTTTTGTTTCATAGATGAGAAAAACGTTATGTTTTAAAATGAATAACGCAAAAATAAAAAAACTAACATCAAATGAAAGTATCTGATGCTTAAATTGCTGAAACTACAGTCTATAAATTTTGATTTTCAGCAAGAAATAGCTGAAGCTTGGCATTCAAAGCATGGAATTGTTGAATGGTCTCGATGCCTTTTTCAGTTAATATGGCATTTCCACCGCCTTTTCCACCACGAACTGACATCACTAACGGCGCACCGAATCCTTCATTTAGGATTTTGACATATTCCCATGCCTGCCGATAAGACATTTTCATCTGCATGGCCGCCTGCCGTATTGAACCGGATGCCTGAATACGCTCCAATAGTTCAACACGTCCGCGCCCGAGTAACCGGCCTTTCTCTGTTTCTATCCATATTCTTCCATTCAATCGTAATGAGCTGCTTTTATCCATACTTTTACGTTTTCTTACTATAGGTAAACTATACAGGCTTACAAAAAGTCCGCAGAACTAAAATTAATTCAAAAAGTTCACCGAATCTAAAATTAAATTCGAAACCAAAATACCATCATCATGAAATATCAAAAAAATCAAGTAATAGCTTTTTTGTTTTTTATGTGTATGTCAGCTACCAGTTGTTATTCGCAAAATGAAACAGGTTCCCGATTGCTTAAGTTTGAGAAGGAAATTACTTTATCAAACGTTAAGGGGCGAATTGATCATATTGACATCAACATTAAAGATCAGATAGCGTACATAGCGGCTTTAGGTAACAACACGCTGGAAATTGTTGACCTGAAAAGCGGAAAAGTAACCGGAAGTATCAAAGGATTGGATGAGCCGCAAGGCGTCGCGTATATTGTCCGGCACAATGAGATTTTAATTGCCAACGGAGGAACCGGGGAATGCGGTTTTTATAACGCCCTAACCTTAAAAAAGACAGGCAGTATCAAGTTGGCAGATGATGCAGACGATGTAAGGTATGATGGGGATGCGGATAAAATTTACGTGGGATATGGCAGCGGCGGGATTGCCATTTTTAATGCAGCTGACCATAAACAGGTTGGAAATATCACCTTATCTGCACATCCGGAATCTTTCCAGTTGGACCCCAAAGTAAATAAATTATGGGTTAACCTGCCCGGTTCCGGCATGGTGGGGGTAGCTGATTTGAAACAATTAAAATTAATCGCCAAATGGTCTAAGCTATTGCCACGCGCTAACTTCCCGATGGCTTATGATGACACACAGCACCGGATCATCGTGGGTTATCGTTTACCGGCAAAGCTGATCGTTTACGATAGTGGGACTGGAAAGGAAATTTTCAGTGCATCAATGGTGGGCGATGTAGATGACCTGTATTGGGATAAAACCAATAAACAAATTTTAATTAGCGGTGGCACAGGTTCTGTTAATATATTTAAACAAACAGGTAATACAAGCTATCAAAAAATCGCTGATGTTAAAACACGCAATGGGGCCCGCACATCCTTATACGTTCCTGAATTAAAATTATTTCTCATCGCGGCAAGGGCAAATGGTGATCAGAAAGCCGCTTTATTGGTCTATAAAATAAACCCGTAACTATGATTTCCTTTTCATAAATACCATTGCCAGCCCTAAAAGCGCAAGCGAAATGATCCCGCCATATAGAAAATCCTTGCCCGGAAAATGACTCCCGGTAAATCCGGCAATAGGATAAGCGATAGCCCACCACAAATGTGAAAAAGCAAAGTGTGAGCCATAAACCTTACCTTGCTCATTATCCGGGATATTTTCACCGATCAATGTTTCGGATGGCATTTCTGCCAGGCTTTGTCCTAATCCCGCAAATAGCCACAAGACCAACATCACCGGGTAGCCTACAAAATTGGTGATGGAAATAGTAATCGCCAACACCAATGCGCCAACGATCAGGGATAAGCGCCGGGTTTTCGTTTTGTCGAGGCTGCCTGCTACAAAAGCTGCTATACTTGCATCGATACCAACTGCAGCCATGACCCAGCCATGATGCTTATCGGTCAGGTGCAGCCCGCTCTTGATATGACCTACCGTATTGACCAGGATCTGCGCCCCGGCGATAGCTGATACAAATTCAATAAGCAGCAAAAATAACGGGCATAGGAATAAAAATGGCTTATAATAAAAAAGAGGTAATAATCAACTTTTAACTCTTTTATTTTGGAGTTCAAACTCTCTTTTGTAGCCCAGAAGGGAAATTCTTAGAACACTTATTGAAGCTTTTAGCGGTTGCGGAGCTAGTCTTTGAAAATGAAAGCAAGATTTCAGATACCTGAAATTTTCATACGTAGCTGATCCCTTTTTCTGTAGTTCGAGCCCACTATCGAGAGAACTGATTAGTGGTTTGTTATCAAATGTAGTTTTTGGAGAGATCGGTGATCAGATATACAATTGGATTGAATTTGAAGGGCCTGCCCAATATTGGTAAGAAATTGAATAGGAACGATCTGTCAAGGAGGAGGCATATAAAGAATTAAAAGCGTTTGCTTTTATTATTAGAAAAGATAGCGAAAAAAAAACATCGGCTTTCATAGAGTTAACGAAACTGATGAGAACCTGGTCAGGCTACTTTATAAAATTCCGATTTCGTAAATGATGATCGAAATTCCTGCTTCTGGAGTATTAAAGAATAAAATAAATCGTTCGCACCTACCGTCTCACTTGCGAATCGTAATAAATTAACTGCCCCACCTTTGACTGTCAATTCAGATAGTCATGAAAAATCAACACACGATGCCCGGCCTGAAAGGGCGAGCCTTTAACGGCTCTTATCACCCCCAGATAAAACGTATCCGGCAGGAACCACGGCAGAGAATCCGTCAACTTTTACGCTCATTTAAACCGCTCAATATACCGGAACAAGCCGAAAAAAGCAACCAGCATTCTGGTCAAAATTGACCACCTAATAACTCAACTAAACAAGCACTTACCAAGGGTTCCGAAGCACTTTGGCTACGACAGTTCTGCATTCACCAGAATGCAGCAAGATGGATTTTCGTATACGAAAATCATCTTGCCGCCCTTGCGGTCGGGACTTCGCTCGGAACTCGCGAAGTCTGGAATCCACTTAAATGTACTTATATGCCACGTAAAAAATTGGATAACCCTGAAAATATATTAAGCCAGCCCATCATTGTTCGGGTAACGGAAAAAGTCTTTAAGCGCCTGGAAAAAATCCAACAGGAAAGCGGCTGCCAGAGCATCGGCGAAGTGGCGCGAATGATCTTATCCGGCGAACAGATCATCTGCTTTTATAAGGACGTGTCACTAAATGGACCTATGGAGGAAATGGCGCTGATCAGGAAAGAATTGAAAGCCATCGGTATCAACATCAACCAACAGACAAAGTTTTTTTATATGAGCAAGTCGGAAGCCCAACGTGCCTTTTTCGTGCTTAAAACGGTGGAGTTGTACAAAAAGGTCGGCGGCAGGGTCGAGGAATTATTAGGCATCATTAACCGATTAGCCGAAAAATGGTTGCACGTTTCGTAAACGGTAAAAATATTAGGGGTATGCTGCATTACAACGAAAATAAGGTAGCAGCCGGTGAAGCCAGGTTATTGATGGCCAGTGGCTTTGCAGGTGATATTAACCAATTCAATTTAGAACAAAAGCTGCAACGTTTTGAGCATTTGACCATGCTGAACACCCGCGTTAAAACTAACGCGGTACATATCACCCTCAATTTTGATGAACAGGATAAATTGAGCATTGAGCAATTGCAGCAGATCACAATGTCTTACATGGAAAGGATTGGTTTTGGTGACCAGCCATATTTAGTGTACAAGCATCATGATGCCGCGCATACCCATGTTCATATCGCGACCATCAATATCAAACCGGACGGCAAACGGATTGATACGCATGGCATTGGCTGGAAATTATCTGAACCGGTCCGAGTAGCACTGGAAAAGGAATTTGCTTTGGTACGGGCCAAGGGCAGGAAAAACAGCAATACCTCAACTATCAAACCCGCCAATATTGAAAAGGCGATCTATGGCAAAATACCGACCAAACGGGCTATCACCAATATAGTCAATGCCGTGATCGGCACTTACCAGTTTGCTTCATTAGCTGAATTTAACGCCATACTCCAACAATTCAATGTCATAGCCGACCGTGGCGCTGAAAATACCCTGATGCGGGAAAAGGGCGGTTTGATCTATAGCCTCATCAATGACAGAGGCGAACAGGCGGGCATACCCATCAAAGCCAGCGCCATTTATAACAAACCCACCTTAGCCAGTTTGCAGGCAGCGTTTGAAAAGAACGCGGAAAAGCGGAAACAATACAAAGAGCCGCTGAAAAAGGCCATTGAGAGAGTATTTAAGCAATACAGTATAGTCACCAAAAACACTTTCATTGCCGAACTGCAAAAACAAAACATTCATGCCGCATTCCGCACCAATGAGCAGGGTTATATCTATGGTATCACGTATATCGATCATCATAACAAAACGGTATTCAACGGTAATGATTTAGGCAAGGCTTACAGCGCCAAAGCCATGTTGGATAGGTTCGGCACCACAGATAAACTGTTAAAGCCAGAGTTGAAAATCGAACACAAACCAATGCTGACGCGCAAGGGGCAAAGCCTAACCCAACAGCACAAAACCTACCTCAAACCACCGGAACAAACCAATTATCTACCGCTGGCAATGGCGAAGTACCAACCGGAAGCCGCACCAAGTGCGCCGCGCAAAAAGAAAAAGAGAAGATCAAAGGAAAAGGAACAAAATCAGGGATTGGATTTATAAATATCAGGAGGGATTATTATGCAAACAGGGGAAGATACACAAGGGCTACGGAAGATCATCGACTTTACAAGGCTTATTAGCATTTTTATACTGGCTATACATTTTTATATCTGCTGTTACCAGGCATTTGTAGGGTGGCACTGGACATCGACCATCACAAACCGGATTATTGGCAATATTGCCAAGACAGGTTTATTTAATAATTGGTGGAAACCCAAACTAGCCGCACTGTTATGCCTTTTCATCTCCTTGGTTGGTGTTAAAGGCAAAAAAGACGAAAAGATCAACTATAAAAGTATTACAGCCTACTTATTGAGCGGGCTGCTTATCTACTGGATCAGCATCTTATGTTTTTACCTGGACACGGATTTGGCGCTGATTGCCATCGCTTATATGGCACTAACTGGTATTGGCTATTTATTAATGGTAACCGGTGGCACCTGGTTATCGCGCATCCTGAAAGAAAAGCTGAATAAAGATGTTTTCAATTCCGAAAATGAAACCTTTCCGCAGGAAGAAAGGAAACTAGAAAACGAATATTCCATCAACCTGCCCGCTAAATATAACCTCAAAGGCAAAACGAGGGATAGCTGGATAAATTTTATCAATCCTTTCCGTGGCATATTGGTAGCAGGCACACCGGGCGCGGGTAAATCCTATTTCGTTATCCGGCATATTATCGAACAGCATATCAAAAAGGGCTTTTCGATGTTCCTGTATGACTTTAAATATGATGATCTTTCCAAAATAGCCTACAACAAGCTTTTACAGTATAAAGCGAATTATAAGATCAAACCGGCTTTCTATGTCATCAATTTCGACGATCTGAACCATACCCACCGTTGCAATCCGCTGGATCCAGACAGTATGAATGATATAACGGACGCGACCGAGGCATCAAGAACAATCATGTTGGGTTTAAATAGGGAATGGATTAAAAAACAAGGTGATTTCTTCGTGGAAAGCCCGATCAATTTTTTAACGGCCATTATCTGGTATTTGCGCAAATACGAAGATGGTAAATATTGTACCCTGCCACATGTGATCGAACTGATGCAAGCTGATTATGATCGCCTGTTTTCGGTATTATTGAAACAGCCGGAAATAACGGCGCTCATCAATCCCTTTATATCAGCCTATAAAAATAATGCTAAAGCGCAGTTAGAGGGGCAGGTAGCCAGTGCTAAAATTGGTTTGGCAAGATTGGCTTCACCGCAATTATACTATGTATTGTCCGGTAACGACCTTAACTTAGATGTGAATAATCCGAATGAGCCAAAAATCATATGTGTAGGCAACAACCCGCAGAAGCTGCAAATCTATGGTGCGGTATTATCCTTGTATGTATCCCGTATGATTAAGCTGGTTAACCGTAAGGGACAGTTAAAAAGCAGTTTGATCTTCGATGAGTTCCCGACTATCTTTTTTAATAACATGGATAGCCTGATCGCCACGGCACGTTCCAATAAAGTGGCTACCACTTTAGCTGTACAGGACTTCAGCCAGTTAAAAAAAGACTACGGTGCGGAGCAAGCTGATGTGATTACGGGCATTGTCGGCAACATCATCAGCGGGCAGGTAACCGGGGATACGGCCAAAACCTTAGCGGATAACTTTGGTAAGATCGTGCAGGATAAAAACAGTCTAACCATTAATAGCGGTGACACTTCTTTCTCCAAAGCGACACAACTGGATTCCGCGATACCGGCTTCAAAAATTGCTGCATTGTCCTCGGGTGAATTTGTAGGCATGGTGTCGGACAATCCAGAACAGAAAATTGCGCTTAAAATGTTTCACAGTGCTGTTCAGAATGACCACGAAGCTTTGGCTAAGGAAGAAGCAGGTTTTAAACCCATTCCTATAGTTAGCTTTGTGAGCGAGGAAACGGTAACAGAAACTTATAATCAAATTAAGGACGAAATTGCAGAATTGTTTAAAAGTGAACTGGCGACGTTGGATAACGAAGATGAGACACCATCGCCGAAAACGGACTTAAAAGTAACTGCCACTAAACCGGGAGAAAAGCCGCTTAGCAAAAAACAACGTAGGCAATTGAGCAAACGCAACCGTCAAAGGGAAAGAGAAGATATGCGGAATATAAAGACCCATAATGATAAGGCATCTGACTATAGCGGTCAGTCCAAATCGCCTGTTAAAAATGATGATATGGAACAGACGATGTCGATGTAATATCGAGTGAATAAACAGATTCAAGCAGTTAATTAAAAAAGCGGCGGGTAGTTCGATGCGTAGGCGGATGGAAGCCATGCAAGATGTTGAAAGTCAATAGGTTTTTGGTTGCATTCGATTCCCCTACGAACTACATACAAAGCTCTTTTGTTGTTTGGGATTTTAAATTAGGTCGATTTGGTATCATTTAACCAGCGTTGTGCGGGCTTCAGTACATTACTATAATACCGAAGAAGAAATAACGGCTCTTTGTAATGCCCTGATGGCTACAGAAATTCTATAAGGGACTGTCTGTAGCTCCAACTTGTTATTGGGTCAACAACGTTTCGGACACGTCACATAAACACCTGGCTTGATCAGCCGGGTGTTTTTATTTACCGCCCTTTACGCCACCTGAGCCAACGATAGGTTCAATTTGAATTTGCCTGGCATCGGTTACTACTATTTCAGGTTTCTCTTTATATAGTTCAAGTTTTCCTTTTACGCTTAATACCTTATTATCAATTTGCTTTGATAACGGTTTTGCGTCACCTTTTAATACAACAGTAAGTAATTGATTGGGGTATTCAGCCCCTAAATTAACCAGGGTCATATTGGCTAATTCTTTATAGCTATAAACCTTTGCTGTAATGCTCACGCTCTCACCGATATGCTTTGCGGCATCTTCAACCGGGACAGTTTTAAAAGCCTCAGATGTTTGAGGGCCATAGTTTACCATCGAAGGTGTTTCGCCTCCTTTAGTATTTGCTATGGGTTGCGGATTATTATAAGCGGCAGTAGCAAATATCTTATTGAGCAAACCAGCCAAACGAATACCGGCCATTTCTATGCGCTCATTTACAATGCCGATATGTGCCTGCGTTTGGCTCGGTAGATAAATTTAAAGAGCAATTTGGCCAGGCAGCACTTAGTCGTTTTGGCTCGGGCTGGGCATGGTTGGTTAATGACGGCCGAAACCTAAAAGTAGGTTCTACGGCTAACCAGGACAACCCATGGTTTGATAATTCGGACCTAAAAGGTACACTTCTTTTAGGCCTTGATGTTTGGGAACATGCCTATTATCTAAAATACCAGAACAGGCGGGCTGATTATATCGCCAAATGGTGGGATGTGGTAAATTGGGAAATGGTTGCATCACGGTTGGGTTAATGGTTTATCAAACTCATTTGTTGAGGTTCAAAACGAATCGATATGTTAAGTGCGAGCTATAAAAGCCTGAATTTCCTTTGAAGGAAAATGGATCTATTAAAAGGCAGATCAGATGAAGAATAGCTAATATTGATTTCAAATAGTAAGAATTGCTTAAAGTGAAATGGTTTAATTTAAGCATATCTCCCAATATTACCGATCCCGGTAAAAGATATTAGAAACGGCCTTACGTTTCAATGATCTATACAGCAATGCAAATCCGAACAATATCCTTAAATTTGATTTTATGATCATTTTAATAGCGCTATTACTTCATCATTCTCCTGATTGACCGCATAATCCAATGCAGTTTTTCCCCATCTGTCTTTGATAGATTTATCTGCATTTTGTGCGAGTAAATATTTGACAATATCCGAATGCCCGAACGTTGCTGCGAAAATGAGCGATGAGGCGCCATTGAAGTTCCTTATATTTAAATTCGATTGATATTGATATAAAAGCCTGACCATATTCAGATATCCTTTGAAACATGCGCCCATCATTGCCGTGTTGCCTGAAAGGTCAGGCGCATCAGGTTTAGCACCCATTTCAAGTAAAAGTTTTGCTGCCGCTTCATTGTTATTATAAACAGCAATTATCAATGGAGTTGATCCACGGCTGTCTGTAGTATCTATTTTATTCCTTTCTTTTAGGAACTGTTTCAAGGCAATGGTGTCATTAGCGCGTGCTGCGTTAAAAATATCCTGCGCAAAAGCACCAATTGATGTGCTGAGTAACAGCAGAAGTAGAAATATCTTTTTGTTCATTATAATATAAATAGTTTAAGCAGCTATAATAATTTGATTTAGTTGATTCATGTGATCCCTTCCCTTCTTCCAGTTAAGAAATACATTTGTTTCTTCGCTTATAATATGATTAACCGTATCAATTGCTGCCAGTTGATCCTTATTGGTCAGATTTTTTAACCTGGTAAAATTATCAAGTGTAATCAACTGGTTTAAATTATTATCCGGAAGCATTATGCTGCGAAAAGTGGTCAGATCAATAAAAAGTTTATTGCTGATGTTGAATAATATAGCCGGATCTAATATCTGATCAGCAGCTGCACAGGAAATCACCACCTGAAACTGTGCTATAAGTTGCGGTGGAAAACAATATTCAGACGTGGTGTAATGATACTTTTCAGCTAGTACTTCAGCTTTCCAGCGGGTTCTATTGCTAATAACTACATTTGTAAACTTTAGCGAAGAAAAATATTTAAGTAAGTCCGTAGCTATTTCGCCTGCACCAATAACCAGAATACGTACGTCATTATCCTGAAATTGCTTCTTGATAACATCAACCGCCAGGTAACTTATTGATTTAGATCCGCTGTGGTAGGCCGTTTCGTTGATGATCCTTTTATGAGACCGGAAAATTGCCTGGAATACTCTTTCCAGAACACCCGACATGGAGTTATTTTGCTGACTTATTATATAGGCTTCTTTCATTTGCCCCATTATTTGTTTGTCTCCACAAACCATGGAATGCAAACCGTTACTAACTTCCACTATGTATTGCACAGCATCTTCAGTTTTGTGAATAGTATCAAACTGAGTTAATGGAATATTGGTGCCTTTATAGGTTTGCAGGTATTTAAGCAAATCCCCGGTAGCGAATGAACCGTTGTGGTGAAGATAAACCTCTGTTCTAT
>JAQBNZ010000133.1 GCA_028288285.1 Mucilaginibacter sp. | reverse complement strand
GCAGTATAATAAGTTAATTTTCTGAAATGAAGATTGGCTTAGATATTATGGGCGGTGATTACGCCCCCAAGGCAACAGTTTTAGGGGCAATTGAAGCTTATAAAGTTTTATCTGCCGACCAAAAACTTGTGCTGATAGGCGATAAAGATACTGCGGTTTCTATTCTTCAGGAAAATAATTTTAGCCCCGATCACTTTGAGTTTGTACACACAACCGAAGTGATAGGTATGGGCGAGCACCCTACAAAGGCGGTAGTTCAAAAACCAGATTCAAGCATTGCCGTAGGGTTTAAAATGTTGAAGGAAAATAGCATACAAGCTTTTTCATCAGCAGGAAACACCGGGGCTATGTTGGTTGGTGCTATGTTCAGCGTTAAAACCATTCCCGGTGTTATACGACCGGCAATGACAGCTATTGTACCCAAACTTAAAGGCGGTTTGGGTATTATTTTGGATGTAGGTGCCAATGCCGATTGTAAACCGGATGTTTTGTTACAATTTGGTGTGTTAGGCAGCTTACTGGCAGAGTCGGTTTACAACATTGATAACCCTCGCATTGCACTAATGAACATTGGCGAAGAGGAAGAAAAAGGAAACTTGCTTTTACAGGCCTCCTACCCATTAATGCGCGATGCCAACTTATTTAACTTTGTTGGTAACATTGAGGGCCGCGACCTTTTTGAAGATAATAACGATGTGGTGGTATGTGATGGTTTTACGGGTAACGTAATACTTAAACTTGCCGAATCTTTTTACGTTATTTCGCTAAAGAAAAAATTCAATGATGAATTTTTTGACCGGTTCAACTATGAGCAATACGGTGGCAGCCCAATACTTGGAGTAAACGCACCCGTTGTTGTTGGACACGGTATATCCAGTCCGGAAGCTATAAAGAATATGGTGCTTTTATCAAAGAACATGATTGAGACCAATCTTATAGATAAAATTAAACAGGCTTTTCAGTAAAAATATGAGTAAAATTCATGCTGCTATTACCGCTGTAAATGGTTACGTGCCCGAATATGTACTAACTAACCAGGAGCTGGAAACAATGGTTGATACTAATGATGAGTGGATAACCAGTCGTACAGGCATCAAAGAGCGCAGGATATTAAAAGGCGCAGGCCTTGGTACATCAGATATGGCAGTACCCGCTGTTGAAGGGCTGCTAAAAAAACGTGGCATTACTGCCGAAGAGATTGATCTGATCATTTTTTGTACAACTACTCCCGATCTAACTTTCCCGGCTACTGCTAATATACTTGCACATAAAATAGGAGCTAAAAACGCGTGGGGGTATGACCTGCAGGCGGCTTGCTCTGGCTTTTTATTTGGCTTAGCTACAGGCGCACAATTTATTGAGAGTGGCAAGCATACAAAAGTTTTGGTTATAGGGGGCGATAAAATGTCGTCAATAGTAAACTATGAAGATCGTGCTACCTGCATCATATTTGGTGATGGTTGCGGTTGTGCATTGTTAGAGCCTAATACAGAAGGCTATGGCATAATGGATTCCATTTTAAAAAGTGACGGGTCTGGTTCACATTTGTTATATCAAAAAGCTGGTGGATCAATAAATCCGGCAACGCACGAAACCGTTGCCGCTAAAGAACACTACGCATACCAGGAGGGCCAGGCAGTGTTTAAATTTGCCGTAACAAACATGGCCGATGTTGCTGCCGAAGTAATGGAGCGAAACAACCTTAGCGCTGATGATATTGCATGGCTGGTTCCGCACCAGGCCAACAAACGCATTATTGATGCTACCGCTAACCGTACAGGGGTTAGTTCTGATAAAGTTATTGTAAATATTGAACGTTATGGTAATACTACCAACGGTACAATACCATTATGTTTATGGGAGTGGGAAAGCAAATTTAAGAAAGGAGATAACCTGATTTTAGCTGCATTTGGCGGAGGTTTTACCTGGGGATCCATATATTTAAAATGGGCCTATTAATTTGCCAACTTTTTTCGTTTTAATTGTTATACATTAGATATTAAACTTTTATCCAAAACCAATTATCGCTTATTATGGATATTAAACAGATTCAGGATCTTATACGCTTCGTTTCTAAATCAGGCGTAAACGAAGTTTCTATTGAACAAGAAAACTTTAAGATCACTATCAAAACCAATGATGCGCCAACGTATGTAAATGCTACAATCCCGGCACCATTGGCAGCGGCATCTGCGCCACAACCTACAACTTTACCGGCTTCGGCCCCTGTTGCAGCTATAGCTGATACCTCCAACTACATTACCATCAAATCGCCCATGATTGGTACCTTCTATCGCTCTGCATCACCAGAAAAACCACTATTTGTAAACGTGGGCGATGAAATAACTACAGGTAGCGTACTTTGCATTATTGAGGCTATGAAGCTTTTCAATGAAATAGAGTCGGAAGTATCAGGCCGTATTGTAAAAATATTGGTTGATAATGCATCACCTGTTGAATATGACCAGCCTTTATTTTTAGTTGAACCCAAGTAAATTAGTTGATGTGCAGATATGCAGATGTGCAGATAAGGTAACCTCCTTTTGTACATCTTTTTAATCTGCAATTTGCACATCTGCATATCTGCACATTGAAAAGACATGTTTAAAAAAATATTAATAGCTAACCGAGGCGAGATTGCCCTGCGAATTATTCGCACCTGTAAGGAAATGGGCATTAAGACCATAGCTGTATACTCCACCGCCGACCGTGATAGCCTGCATGTGCGCTTTGCAGATGAGGCTGTATGTATTGGCCCACCACCAAGCCGCGATTCTTATTTAAACATTCCCAATATTATTGCAGCTGCAGAGTTAACCAATGCAGATGCCATACATCCGGGTTATGGCTTTTTATCTGAAAATGCAAAATTCTCGGCCATCTGCGCCGAGTATGGTATTAAGTTTATTGGTGCCACTGCTGATCAGATCAACTCAATGGGTGATAAAGCATCAGCAAAAGAAACGATGAAAAAAGCTGGTGTGCCAATTGTACCGGGTTCTGATGGTTTGTTAACTGATATTAAACAAGGCATCACAATTGCCAACAAGATAGGGTATCCTGTTATACTGAAAGCAACTGCCGGTGGCGGTGGCCGAGGTATGCGTGTTGTTTGGAAGGATAGCGAGTTTGAGCATGCCTGGGATTCTGCAAAGGCCGAATCTGGCGCTGCTTTTGGGAACGATGGCCTTTACATGGAAAAATATGTTGAGGATCCACGCCACATTGAGATACAGGTAGTAGGCGATCAGTATGGTAAAGTTTGCCATTTATCTGAACGTGACTGCTCTATACAGCGTCGTCATCAAAAACTGGTAGAAGAGTCTCCATCGCCATTTATGACAGACAAACTGCGGAAACGCATGGGCGAAGCTGCTATTAAAGGTGCTAAAGCTGTGAAATATGAAGGTGCCGGTACGGTAGAGTTTTTGGTTGATAAAAACCGCAACTTCTACTTTATGGAAATGAACACCCGTATTCAGGTAGAGCACCCGGTTACCGAAGAAGTAATTAACTTTGACCTTATAAAAGAACAAATTAAAGTTGCAGCGGGTATACCTATTTCAGGTAAAAACTACGAGCCAACTATGCATGCCATAGAGTGCCGCATAAATGCCGAAGACCCAGCAAGCAACTTTCGCCCGTCGCCGGGTAAAATAACAAACTTCCATTCGCCGGGTGGTCATGGTGTTCGTGTAGATACACATGTATACAGTGGCTATGTTATACCACCTAACTATGATTCAATGATAGCGAAGGTTATTTGTATGGCGCAAACCCGCGAAGAGGCTTTGGCAACAATGGAGCGTGCCTTAAGTGAATTTGTTATTGAAGGTGTTAAAACAACTATTCCATTCCATTTAAAATTATTGAAAGATCCTAACTTTAGGGCCGGTAATTTTACTACCAAGTTTATGGAAACCTTTGAATATTAAAATTTAGAAAACTTTCCTGGTTATACACAACGTAAATAACATTCCGGCGTTAACAGAAGGTGATATTAACATAAGCAATGAGCGACAACAAATTAATTAAGGCGATCAAAGAAAAAGGCCAGACAATGGAGGCCGAAATGTCATTTTTTGACCACTTGGAAGCCTTACGGTGGCACCTGGTACGCTCGGCCGTTGCTATAGTTGTTTTTACCGCTGCGGCATTTTATTTTTACGATTTTATATTTGGTACCATAATTATGGGGCCCAGTAAACCAAGTTTCTGGACCTACCGCATGCTATGCAATTTAGGTGAATGGTTACATCGCGATGGATTTTGTATCAACAAGATCAATATCAGCCTGTTAAATACTGATATGGCCGGGCAGTTTACCCTCCAAATCAACTCCTCATTATTAATAGGCATTACTGCGGGGTTCCCGTACTTACTTTGGGAGCTATGGCGCTTTATAAAACCGGCCCTTCACGAAAAAGAACGCAAAGCGGCAAGCGGCTTTGTAATATATGCCACATTCCTGTTTATACTGGGGGTCATGTTTGGCTATTATGTGATAACTCCGGAATCTATCAACTTTTTATCAAACTATACAGTTAGTTCGCAAATTCAAAATTTATTCTCTGTAGACTCCTATATGTCGTCGGTAGCTACTTTAACACTTGCAACCGGCGTAGTATTTGAATTGCCAATTGTAGTTTACGTATTATCTTCTCTGGGCATACTTAATGCAAAGTTTATGCGTGAAACAAGGCGATATGCAGTTGTTGCTATTTTAATTATTGCGGCCGTTGTTACCCCAACACCAGATATGCTTACCATGACTATTGTAAGTATACCCCTGTTTATTTTATATGAAGTTGGTATTTTAGTAGCAGCTGTAGTTGATAAAAGAAGATTAGCCCGCGAGAACGCTGCTTAGGCGCAAATCCAACAAAATCTTTACCTTCGTCAGGTTAAAAATATTATAAATTTGAATTGATGAAAAAGGGATTAAAGATAGCTATTGGTGCAGATCATGCAGGGTTCGATTACAAGCAAGCCATATTAGGCATGTTTGATGGTTACATTACCTTTCATGATTTTGGTACCTACTCAACGGAATCTGCCGATTATCCGGATTTTGCTCACCCTGTTGCCTTAGCCGTTGAGAATGGCGATGTTGACTTTGGCATACTACTTTGTGGTAGCGCCAATGGTGTAGCCATGACGGCCAACAAACATCAGAACATTCGTGCTGCCATTTGTTGGAAACAGGAACTGGCCATACCCGCACGTACCCATAACAATGCTAATGTACTTTGCCTGCCCGCTCGCCATATGAGCATTGAGGAGGTAAAAAAAACCATCGAAATCTTTCTGAGCGAAGAATTTGAAGGTGGCCGCCATGAAAGGCGTGTTGATAAAATAAGTTGTTAATGAACCTTAATTAAAATAAATGAAGAGATTACCATTATGGATAATTGCATTAGGCTTTACCATGAATGCCTGTGCGCAACAAAATGCTACTGCAGTTAAGTATGCTAAATTAATTACTGCCGATGATGCCAAAAAGCACTTGAGCATATTGGCATCAGACGAGTTTGAAGGTCGCGAAACTGGTAAGCCGGGTGCAGAAAAAGCCGCAAACTATATAGCCGGCGAGTTTAAAAAATTAGGCTTAGAAGCACCTGTAAAAGGCTCTTACTTTTTTGATGTGCCATTAGTGCAAAATGTGTTAAGGGTATCAGCATTTACCGTTAACGGAAAGCCATTTGTTTTGGGACAGGATTTTATGCCTAATGGAAACGTGCAAGATAAGACATTAACAGCCACAGAAATAGTGTTTATTGGCTTTGGAACTGAAAGTGAACTGGGTAATACAAATATTACAGGTAAGGTTGTATTATGGATAAACGAAGATAAACCCGAAGAAGGTAAAACGGCAAATACAGCTGTACGAATGACAACAGAACGAACAAAAGTGTTCAAAAATCTTCAAAGTAAAAATCCGGCTATTATATTAGCGACTAATAGCGAGTTGTCACCCCTGCTTAAGCGTTATGGCAGAAACATTACCAGTCCGCGATTAACTATTAAAGATGAAAGCTCAGCCGCTACTGGCGTGCCTGTTTTTCATGTAAGCACAACTCTGGCTGATGAATTGGTAAAATCAACAGGGAAAAGCTACAGCACCCTGAAAGCTGCTGCAGCTGCGGTAACTGCTAAAACTAATTTTGCAGCCAGTTTTGCAAATGACCGTACTAATGTTAAAGCAGTTGATGTTGTGGGCTATATGCCTGGTACTGATCTAAAGAACGAGGTATTGGTATTTTCAGCTCATTATGATCATATAGGCTTAAATCCTACTGGAAAAGATAAAGTAAACAACGGTGCCGATGATGATGGTTCAGGTACTACCGGAATTTTGGAAATTGCCCGTGCGTTTTCACAGGCTAAAAAGGATGGTCATGGCCCACGTCGCAGCATCTTATTTTTAGGTAATGTTGGAGAAGAAAAAGGATTGTTAGGATCAGAGTATTATACCGATCATCCTATTTATCCATTGGCTAATACCATTGCCGATTTGAACATTGATATGATCGGTCGTGTTGGAGAAGAGTATAAAGACAGCCCTGACTCTGCTAACTATGTATATCCAATTGGTTCTTCCATGTTAAGCAGTGAACTGCATAAAATTGGTGAGGACGCCAATAAAACCTACACTAAGTTAAAGCTGGATTATAAGTACGATGACATTAATGATCCAAATCGTTTTTATTACCGTTCAGATCATTACAATTTTGCCCGTTACGGCGTGCCTATCATATTTTATTTTAACGGTGTACATGCCGATTATCACCAACCGGGCGATGAGGTTAGCAAAATCAACTTCCCGCTGTTGGCAAAACGTGCGCAGTTGGTATTTTACACGGGTTGGGAATTAGCCAATCGTGCTACCCGCCCTTTAGTTGATGCTAAAGCACCAGCACCTGCAAAGTAATAATAACACAATATTTTAAACAATAAAAGCGGCCATAAGCCGCTTTTATTGTTTAAAATATTGTGTTACATTAAAGATTAAAAAATTAACATAGTATTTTTAACTCGTTGTTAAAAACTAAATTGGTTTGTTTATTTTCGCATAAATGGGAAATACTGCAGAAGAGTTTTTGGTAGCCTCAGAGCAAAAGGCATTTGAGATGGATCATCGCCGTATTATCAATTACAACATTGATAAGTACGATAATGCTGTTGAACGGGGCTTAGCAAGGATGATAAATCTTGATAATGCCAAAAAGAAAGGTCACGCCATTAAATGGAAGGTGATGGAGAACCTTGACAAATTTTTGCCTGAGTTTGAATCTAACTTCCAGAAACGTGGCGGTAAAGTAATTTGGGCAAATAATGCTGCAGAGGCTAACCGCGAGATCCTGAACATTATTAATAAAGCAGGGGCTAAAACAGTCATCAAGTCAAAGTCAATGGCCACCGAAGAAATTCATTTGAATGAGTTTTTAGCGAGCAACAATATTGAATCATTAGAGAGTGATTTGGGCGAATATATTGTACAGTTGTTAGGGCAAAAGCCATATCATATTGTTACCCCGGCTATGCACCTGTCTAAGGAGGATATAGCCAAATTGTTTAATGAACGTTTTGGCACTCCAATAGATTACACACCTGAGCAGCTAACTCAAAAAGCACGCGAACTGTTGCGCGAAAAGTATTTGAAAGCTGACGTAGGCGTAACCGGCGCAAATTTTATTATAGCTGATACTGGCAGTATTGCCATCAGTGAGAACGAGGGGAATGCACGCTTAACTACATCGTTCCCTAAAATACAGATAACGGTTGTAGGTATTGAGAAGGTGATTCCATCCATCACCGACCTTGACCTGTTTTGGCCAATGCTGTCAACCCACGGTACGGGCCAAAATCTAACAGTTTATAATACAATTTTAAGTGGTCCGCGCCAAGCCAATGAGACAGACGGTCCCGAAGAAATGTATGTGGTACTGCTGGATAATGGCCGTACTAATTTGCTGGCACAGAAAGATCAGCGGCAGGGCTTATATTGTATACGGTGCGGCGCATGTCTGAATGTTTGCCCTGTTTACAAGAATATTGGCGGCCACACATATGAGACAACTTACAGCGGCCCTATTGGGTCTATCATAACCCCTCACATGCGAGGCATGGAAGAATTTAAGCACTTAAGCTATGCATCAAGCCTGTGCGGAAAATGTACCGAGGTATGCCCTGTTAAAATAGATATTCATAAAATGCTATTGCTAAACCGACGTGATGCTGTACGTGATGATTTTGTCACGACAAAAGAAAAATGGGGCTGGGCAGTTTGGAAAAAAGGGATGCTTAAACGTAACCTTACCGATTTTTTTGGCGGCAAAGCAAAGAACTTTTTTATGAGGACATTCTTTAAAAGCTCATGGGGCCATTTTAAAAATATGCCCGAAGTCGCCGAAAAATCATTCAGCCAGCAATGGAAAGAACGGGATAAAACCGAAGGGTAATCACCATAGCATGCGAAAAATTATTTTAAACCTGGCCGTAAGCCTTGATGGTTTTATTGAAGGCCCAAGCGGCGAATACGACTGGTGCCTTACCGATCAGGACTATGGCATGGGAGATTTTTTTAATAATATAGATACCATTTTTATAGGCCGGAAAAGCTATGATATGATGAGCGCTGATACCAGTATGTTTCCAGCTGAAAAAATATACGTTTTTTCAAATACGCTGACGAACAAAGAGCATAGCCCCAATGTAGAAATGGTAACATCCGCTCAGTTTGATGAAGTAGTTGAGCGGGTAATGAACCAGCCCGGTAAAAACATTTGGCTGTTTGGCGGAGCGGAAATGGTTGCAGCGTTTATGAATAAAAACCTTGTAAATACATTGATGTTATCTATCCACCCAATAATATTAGGCGAAGGAAAGGCTTTGTTCAAGAATATTAAAGACAGGGTTGATCTGATATTAATCGATCATAAAAAATACTCTACAGGCTTATTGCAGGCGACTTATACCCTGAAGCCACAGTTTGATATGTAAATGCTGAAGTTGTTGCTATAAAGCAATTGATGTATACAGATCAGTGTTTGTTGCCGAAACCAAACTCTTTGTATGTATTTGGCATTTCGTTCTGATTGCTAAAAGCAAAGGTGAATGATGTACTGTTGGTTTCATAATCAGCATCCTTACCGGTAGATTCTTCAATGTGTACACAACGTATCATATAAATTCCATCTCGGGTTAGTGTAAAATAAATGAGCCCCGCAGCATCAGTATCAAGTTTTTGCGGGTATACATTGCCTGATGCTGTTCTGATGTATAAAAATGCTGTGCTGTTTTTTAGCGGTTTTCCCTTATAATTTATTAAAGCGGTTATATCCTCGCCATAATTTTTCTTGTATGGGTTTTGCTTAAGGGTTATTTCAAAATCGTTATTCAGTACCTTTTCATATATATTGCCGCCGGGGTTATCTACCGTAAATAGAGTTTTCAAATAACGGGTTGATTTTTCTGTGAAGTAAAGGCTGTTGCTATTTTTTAACTTTTCGGCTATATTATCAAAGCCCTGCTCGCTTAAATAGGTTACAAACTGGTCACGGGGTATGTCGGTAATTTCAGCTTTGCCGTTCATTTCAACCATTCCAAGTCCGTTATTGTTAAGCGGGTAGCTTATTATCGGGGCAGCACTATCTTTGGCTGTTTTAGTCAGATCGGTTTTTTTAGAGCCCTCATATATATTAAACTTAACCGTTTTTGCTGCACTATATCTACTCTCGCCCTCTTTTGTAAAGTTGGTGCCTATTAATACATGTAAGTTTAACAGGTCTCCTTTATGTAAATAAAAGTTTTCAGGAAGTAAGAATGTATCAGGCGCAAATGCTAAAAGCACTATTGCCGATAATACTACTGATATTTTAACGTATAGGTGCTTCATGGTTTATGGGATGATTAATCCAAACATACAAAGTTTTAAAAACTTCTTAGCTTTACGTTAATGATTTTCGATAGGAAAACAATAGATAATGACGGTTTGATTAGTTTCTATAAGAAATTATTGCTCCCGCGCCTTATCGAAGAAAAAATGTTGATACTGCTACGCCAGGGGCGTATTGGTAAATGGTTCTCGGGTATTGGGCAGGAAGCCATTGCTGTAGGTGCTACAATGGCCATGAATGCCGACGAATATATTTTACCTATGCATCGCAACCTGGGAGTGTTTACTACCCGCAATATCCCGGTTGCTCGTTTGATGGCGCAATGGCAGGGTAAGGCATCTGGTTTTACCAAGGGAAGAGACCGCTCTTTTCATTTTGGCACGCAGGAATACAGGATCATTGGAATGATATCTCATCTGGGCCCGCAAATGGCTTTGGCGGATGGTATTGCACTTGCCGATAAGTTGAGCAATAAAAAGAAAGTAACTCTTGTATTTACAGGTGAGGGTGCAACCAGCGAAGGCGATTTCCATGAGGCTTTAAACATAGCTGCAGTTTGGGACCTGCCAGTTATATTCCTGATTGAAAATAATGGCTATGGCCTTTCAACCCCGGTTAATGAACAATACCGCTGTGCTGCACTTGTTGATAAAGCAATAGGTTATGGCATTGAAGGTAGGCGTATTGATGGTAATAACATCCTTGAGGTTTATCATACCATAAATGAACTGGCAAAAGATCTGCGTCAAAACCCCCGACCGGTGCTTATAGAGTGCATGACCTTTCGTATGCGCGGACACGAAGAAGCATCTGGTACCAAATACGTTCCGCAGCATTTGTTTGATGAATGGGTGAAGAAAGATCCATTGGACTGCTTTGAGAAATTCTTAGTGAAGGAACAGGTATTAAAGCCGGAGTGGATACCTCATTTGCGTAATGAATTTACCTCCTTAATAGAAGTTGAGGTAGAAAAGGCTTTTAAAGAACCAGACATTGTGCCTGACATGGAGACAGAAGTAGCCGATATTTATAGTAAGTATAATATGCCTCGGCAAGAGGCATCTGATATACTAACTACTAAAAGGTACATTGATGCCATAAGTGATGGCTTAAGGCAAAGTATGCGCAAGCATAGTAACCTGGTTATAATGGGTCAGGATATTGCCGAATACGGTGGTGTATTTAAGATAACACAGGGTTTTATAGAGGAGTTTGGTAAAGACAGAGTGCGCAACACGCCAATATGTGAATCGGGTATTATAGGTGCTGCTATGGGGCTTTCTATAAATGGTTATAAGGCTATAGTTGAAATGCAGTTTGCTGATTTTGTAAGCAGTGGCTTTAACCAGGTGGTGAATAACCTGGCCAAAACATATTATCGCTGGGGCCAGCCGGTCGATGTAGTGATACGTATGCCCACAGGTGCCGGTTCAGGTGCAGGGCCCTTCCATTCGCAAAGTAACGAGGCGTGGTTCACTAAAACTCCCGGACTAAAGGTAGTTTACCCATCATCGCCAGACGATGCTAAGGGGCTGCTTATGGCCGCTGTGGATGACCCTAATCCGGTGATGTATTTTGAACACAAGTATTTATACCGAAGTATATCAGGCAACGTGCCTGATGGTGATTATTATATAGAGATAGGTAAGGCAAACATAGTAAGACAGGGTACCAGGGCAAGCATTATTACTTACGGGATGGGTGTACACTGGGCTATAGAATATGCAGAGAACCATCCCGAGTACTCGATTGAAATACTTGACCTGCGGAGCCTGCAACCCTGGGATAAAGAAGCGGTTGAAAAGACTGTTAAAAAAACTTCAAAAATAATGGTACTGCATGAAGATACTTTAACCAGCGGTTTTGGTGGAGAGATTGCCGCCTACATTGGCGAGCATTTTTTTATGTACTTAGATGCCCCCGTTATGCGTTGCGCCAGTTTAGATACAGCCATCCCCATGAATAAGGCACTTGAAGACCAGTTTATGGCTAAAGCCCGTTTAGAAGAAATGATGGATGCACTGTTAAAGTATTAATATAACAAAGTAGAGTCATTAGTCGCTCGGCTCTTGCCGAGTGACGACTATTATAAGGCCTCCGGCCGCCAAAACGAAGTTATATCATAGATTACGGGGGCAATTAAGCCGATTGCACTAACTCCACCTCAGCAACGGGGCTAAATAAATAAATTCGTTTGCTGCTTATCTCCACACATTTATAACGCTTGCGTAGTTTTTCTTCCTTGCAAAAAACACGACCATCTTTTAGTTTAAATATGGCTTTAATGGGAAGCTTTTCTACTGTGAAAACAGATTCCTTTGGTGCATCATATTTGCGTAGCGAGCGGTACAATGTAAGATCGGAACAACTGGACGCTGCTGGATTATTTAGATAACTGATAATAGCATGTTTTACATCCGGCGGGAAAACTTCTTTCTCAAAAAATGGCTGCATCATTTTTTTAAAATTGCTTTTCCATTCGGTACCGTGGGGTTTTGCTTTATGCTTATGCTCGTTCCAGGTATGCAGGTGCGCAAACTCATGCACTGTAGTAACCAAAAAAGCGTATGGGTTTAAGTCGAAATTTACAGAGATACGGTGGCCTTTGCCAGAGTGCGGCGCGCGGTAATCACCAAACTTGGAATTACGGTTACGTGAAATTTTAAATTCGCATTTAAAGTAGTCAATCCAGCGGCCAATGAGTGGTGCCGCATCAGGTGGAAGATATTTTTCTAATACTTTTACTTTATCCAATTTTTACCTCTGTATCAAAGATAGTTGTTTTGAAGTGAAAGGTAAAAGGCGAAAGGTAAAAGGTTAGGATATGCTGACAAAAGAATTAAACGTTCTCCTTTTCGCTTTCAGCCTACTTTAAAAGATTGTATGAAATAAATGCGGCGGCGTAAGCCAGCACGGTCATATAAGCAAACTGGGCTGCGGGCCAGCGCCAGTCTTTAGTTTCGCGGTATACAACAGCAACTGTACTGGCACATTGCATGGCAAATGCATAAAACATCATCAATGAAAACGCTACTGCAAGGGAGAATACCGGTTGCCCATGCGGGTTTTTGGCGTTACGCATTTTTTCCTGTACCGATTCAATTCTGGTGGCATCACCATCAACACTGTAAATGGTGGCCATGGTACCAACAAAAACTTCGCGGGCGGCAAATGATGTTATTAATGCAATGCCTATTTTCCAGTCGAACCCTAATGGTTTTATAACCGGTTCAATCACATGGCCTAAAACACCGGCGTATGAATTCTCCAATTTCTCTGATGATACTATCCTGTTCAGCTCGTCGGGTTTAATAGTTTTAGTGTATTGTGGCTGCTGGTATTTCTGTTCAATCTTTTCAAAACGGTCACTTGGTGCATAAGACGAGAGCACCCATAGAATAATAGATACCGCTATGATCACCTTCCCGGCTTCCAACACAAAGGTTTTTGCACGCTCATACATGGAGAATAAAACATTGTTCCACCTTGGCATACGGTAAACAGGTAGCTCCATAATAAAGTAACCACGTTCGCGCGATTTTAAAATGTATTTCATTACGTAAGCAACAACAATTGCCGATACCAGGCTTAACAGATACATACCTGTTAATGCCAGCCCTTGCAGGTTAAACAGCCACCAAACATTGCGATTGGGTACAACTAGCGCTATAAGTAAGGTATAAACGGGTAAACGGGCTGAACAAGTTACTAATGGTGTTACCATAATGGTAATCATCCTGTCTTTCCAGTTCTCAATAGTACGGGTACTCATAATAGATGGAACGGCGCAGGCAAAACCACCTATAAGCGGCACTACAGATTTACCGTTAAGGCCAACCTTGCGCATTATTTTATCCATCATAAACGTAACACGCGACATATAGCCGGTATCTTCCAGTATAGAAATAAAGGCAAATAAAATAGCAATCTGCGGGATAAATACCATTACGCCGCTCAAGCCGGCCACCACGCCATCTATCAGCAGACCAGTTAAAGGGCCAACTGGTAATATATTGCGAAGGGCGCCCTGTATCCAAACAAAAAGTTCCTCTATTAATGACATAGGGTATGCTGACCAGGCAAATATAGATTGGAACATAAACATCAGTATCCCTAAGAAAATAATAAAACCGAAAACTTTATGGGTAAGTATTTTATCTATTTTATTGCTGTGTGTTTCATCATGAGCGGTTACCGGAGTTTTAACCGTATCATACAACACATCATTGATATAGCTATAACGTGCAATTGTTTCGGTAGCCTGTGCTTTTTGCGAATGGAAAGAGTGCTCCTTTTCCAGTTCTTCTATCCGGTCGCTTTCTGCTGGAGTTAAAAAAGCAATATTTTCATGCTGATGTGCCAGTTGTAATGCGAAATACGGGTTGTTAGTCTTTATTTCCCGGCTAATACTTTCTATCAGTTCGGGTGCAATGGCATTAACATCAATGCTCTCTTGCTGCAAGGCAAATTTATTGGCGAAGGATATAGCGATTTTCAACTCGGCAATACCCTCCAGTTTCCTGGCAGACACAGGTACAACCGGTACGCCAAGTTTTTTAGCCAATAAATTAATGTCAATAATAATTCCGGATTTTTTTGCCAGGTCAATCATATTGAGGGCAATGATAACCGGGATTTTAAGATCGGCAACCTGGGTATAAAGCAGCAAATTGCGTTTAAGATTGGTGGCATCTAAAATTACGACAACAAGGTCTGGAGTAAGTCCTGTTCCCTTTTCAGCAAGTACAGAAAACACGATGGATTCATCCTTGCTTTTAGGATATAAACTGTATGTACCCGGAAGGTCAATGATCTCGGCCTTACGGCCATCAGGAAGCTGGCTGTAGCCTGTCTTTTTTTCAACAGTAACACCCGGAAAATTTCCTATTTTTTGGTTTAAGCCAGTTAAGGCATTAAAGAGTGTGGATTTACCGGTGTTGGGATTGCCTATAAGCGCTACCCTTATATCAGCTTTCAATGGCTAAAGTACTAGTGCAAAATTATAGTGGAAGCTTCAAATTTGCGCAAGCTTAACTGATAGCCAGATACATGAATAGCAATGGGGTCACCAAGTGGGGCTATACGTGAAACCCTTACCTCTTCACCCGGAAGGCAGCCCATTTCCATCAATTTAACAGACATTTCAAGATCAGTAAACTCTTTTACTATACCTATTTCTCCTATTTCAAGCTGTGAAAGCGTCATTTGCGTTAATTTGAACACAAATGTAACCTTATTTGTATTAAATCCAAATAAGAATGGTGCTATTTTATAGCAAGGAAGTCTGTGTTTTGTAAATTTTACTACCGAAAGGTGTTTTATTAAATTTATAGATAAAAGCTTTACGGCTATTTCATAGCTCCAGCGTTTAAATACGGAAATATTTTTTTATGCGGCGGAATACGAAGGTGGTTGCGTATGATTTACCTTACCAAAATGCGGGCAATTGCAGTTTTTTTTAAATAGTCCGCAAGAGGATAGTAACATAGCTATGAATAAGCCTGAAAGAGTAAGTTTAATTTTCATCACGGTTAATAGCGTTTACTGTTATTAATACACCAAATACACCTATACCGGCACCCACTGCATCAGCAAAAAGATCATCCCAGCTGCCCGTTCGCCAGGTAAAAAAATATTTTTGCAGTATTTCTATCAAGGCACCAAAGCTGATTAATACAATGATGTTTTTTATAGCTATTTCAAAACGCATGGTGCGGGTGCTCCAACTTCTAATGCTTCCTGCACAATAAAAAATAGCCAATACGGCAAATAAGCCACAGTGTACAAGCTTATCAAAGCCGGCAAAAAACAGGTGCGATTCTCCTACCCCACCCATTGGTATTAAGCAAATTATTAAAATAAATAAGGCCCACAATATAGCAGGCCCATAATATTTAATTTTTGGCTTCATTAAGCGCCAATTATTTCCTTATAAGCATCAGCTGTTAAAAGCCCATCGGCTTCAGCAATATCCTGTATGCTAATTTTTACCATCCATCCATCTCCATATGGGTCAGAGTTTACCAGTTCAGGCTGACTGTCCAGTAATTTATTAACTTCTAAAATAGTGCCTTTAAGAGGCATAAACAGATCAGAAACTGTTTTAACAGCTTCAACAGTTCCAAAGACGGCTTCTTTTGCAACTTCTTGTCCTACAGTATTAATGTCAATGTAAACAATGTCGCCTAATTCGCCCTGGGCAAATTCTGTTATACCAATGTAAGCTTCGTTGCCCTCAATTCTTATCCACTCGTGGTCGCTTGTATACTTTAACTCTGCAGGAAAATTCATATTATATATTTTATGTGGCCAAAAATAATAAAACTTTAAGGTATAACAATAATTGCATTGATTTAAACTAATACATAATAAGTAACCTATAAAACCAAACAATGTAATAGTTGTTAACTATTAAAACCAAAAAATAACCTACAAATGAAAAAATTAAGTTTAACGGTAATGGTAGCGCTTTCAGCGTTAGCATTTCAGGCTTGTAATCGCACAGCCAAAGACAGTAAAGAATCTGCAGATAGTGTAAATTCTGTTAAAGACACAACCACAACAGCGGCAACCGGCATTGCGGTTGACGAAAAGGATGCAAAATTTGCAACAGATGTTGCTAATGCCGGTATGGCCGAAGTTGCATTAGGTAAAATAGCCGCTGAAAAAGCAACAAATCCGCAAATAAAAGATTTTGCAAATATGATGATAACAGACCATGGTAAAGCTAACGAAGAGTTAATGGCTATTGCAAAAAAGAAAAATATTACTTTACCGGCAGCACCCGATGAAGAACACCAGAAAAAAGCAGCAGATCTTTCTAAAAAATCAGGTAAAGAGTTTGATAAAGCTTATGTGGATGCAATGGTTGATGGACATAAAAAAGCCGCTTCTTTATTAGAAGATGGTTCTAAAAATTGCAAAGATGCTGACTTGATGGCTTTTGCCACTAAAACCTTACCTGTAGTTAAAACACACTTAGCTAAAATTGAAGCTATCCAAAAAAGCATGAAATAAGCTTAGGCTAATCTTATTAGAAAGGGATAGGTTAACGCTTATCCCTTTTTTATTTAATGGATTTGCATAAGGCTGCTTAAAACAATATTTTTAGGGAAACTTACCCTAATTACTTTATGAAAAAACATATACTGCTCATTTTTTTAATTCTGCTTTGCTCTCACTTGCTTAAGGCCCAAAAAGTAGATAACATACTATCAAAAACACAAGGATTAACAAAATACACCGGGTATTTTAATTTTTATTGGGATGATAAAACCGGTAAGGTTTTCCTGGAGATAGACGGGTTTAACAAGGAGTTCTTATATGTAAACTCTTTACCCTCAGGTATAGGATCAAACGACCTTGGGTTAGACCGCGGACAAATTGGTGACAGCCGCATTGTAAAATTCATAAAAATTGGTCCTAAGGTGTTATTAATACAGCCTAATTATAGTTTTCGTGCCAATAGCAATAATGCCGATGAACGCCGCTCGGTAGAGGAAGCTTTCGCTCAATCTGCCATATATGGGTTTACTGCTGTTGCTACAGAAGGGGATAGAGCCTTAATTGACATCACTTCATTTTTGCTTCGCGATAGCCACAAAATTGCCGACAAGCTTAACGCGGGAAACCAGGGCAGCTATAGCCCGGACGAGAGCCGATCAGCCATCTATCTTCCTAATACAAAAAGCTTTCCTGATAATAGTGAGTTTGAAGCTATTATAACATTAGCAGGCAAGGGCAAGGGCTATGAGATAAGTTCTGTAACGCCAGACCCTAATGCCGTTACAGTGCGTATGCACCACTCATTTGTGAAACTTCCGGATGGTAACTTTAAACTTCGCAAGTTTGATCCTCGAGCAGGATATTATAATATGGACTACATGGATTACGCCACGCCTATTGATGAGCCCATTAACAAGCTGTTTTTAGTGCGCCATCGCCTGGAAAAGAAAGACCCTTCCGCTGTCATGAGCGAGCCTGTAAAACCAATTATTTATTATGTGGACCGCGGCGCTCCCGAGCCTGTTCGCAGCGCCCTTATAGAAGGAGCCGCATGGTGGAACCAGGCATTTGAAGCGGCCGGGTACAAAAATGCCTTCCAGGTAAAGCTTTTACCTGAAGATGCCGACCCGATGGACGTTAGATATAACATTATTCAATGGATCCATCGTTCAACAAGGGGCTGGTCATACGGCAGCTCAATTAGTGACCCACGCACTGGCGAAATTATTAAAGGACAGGTATCATTAGGATCGTTACGTGACAGGCAGGATTTTTTAATTGCCGAAGGTTTGGTACAGCCTTATGAGGATGGTAAGCCGGTAAGCGACAAAATGATGAAGCTGGCCATTGCACGTTTGCGCCAGTTATCTGCACATGAGGTTGGGCACACGCTTGGCTTGCAGCATAATTTTGCATCAAGTGTAAAAGACCAGGCATCGGTTATGGATTATCCACCACCAGTAGTTAGCCTGAATACAGACGGAACAATTGATTTGAGCAAAGCTTATAAAACCGGCATTGGTGCCTATGATAAAAGGGCAATCCTTTATGGTTACCAGGATTTTGCAACAGGGGTTAATGAAGATGATGCTTTAAAAGGAATTATTACTGAAACGATAAAACAAGGTTACCAGTTTATATCTGATCAGGACTCCCGACCTGCGGGAAGCGCCCATCCATTTGCTCATTTATGGGATAGCGGCGCTAATGCTGTGGATGAACTGAACCGGTTAATGATTTTGCGTAAACATGTGCTGGATAATTTTTCTGTAAAAGCGATAAGGCAGGATGCGCCGATGGCAACTCTTGAAGAAGTATTGGTGCCTGTATACTTGATGCACCGTTACCAGGTAGAGGCTACTTCAAAGGTGCTGGGAGGCTTATATTATACATTTGCTTTAAAGAATGACGGGCAAACAGTAACTAAGTTTGTATCACCTGCCGAGCAATGGAAAGCAGTTGATGCTTTATTGTCTACAATAAAACCAGATGCATTGGCATTGCCTGAAAAGCTTATAGCGATGATACCACCACGAGTTCCCGGTTATCCGCGCACAAGAGAAACCTTTAAATCAAGAACAGGTTTAACGTTTGACCCAATAGCTGCCGCAGAATCTGCTGCGGGCACTACGCTCTCGTTTATGTTACAGCCGCAACGTGCTGCACGGTTAATAGAGTACCAATCAAGGGATAGTGCACAGCCCGGGTTATTACCTGTTTTAAACAAGTTAATTGCACAAACCTGGAAAGCGCCTCAACCAGTCGGTTATAAAGGTGAACTGCAACGCATGGTGAACAATTTAACTTTAAAGCAGTTGTTAACATTAGCAGCTAATACTAATGCGGCAGAAAATGTGCGTAGTATAACATTGTTGCAAATTGATGAGTTGAAAAGTTATTTACAGGGTGCATCAAAAACATCAACAGGTAGTACAAAAGCAAATGTTATGTTTGGATTATCGCAGATAAACCTGTTTGAGAAGACACCCGACAAATTTCAACCAGTACCGCCATTAAACATGCCTGATGGTTCGCCGATAGGGACAGACGATCAACAGGATTATTAATAATTTAAATACCCTCCCAAAAAGGAGGCAGAACAATAGAACATGTCAAAACCAATAGTTACAGGCTTAATGGCCTACGGTATGTCGGGCAGGATATTTCATGCACCATTTATCAGCACAAATCCTGGCTTTACTTTTAAGGCCGTTGTTGAACGTCACGATAAAAAAGCGGCAAACACCTATCCGGATATAATTAGTTATAACTCAATAGAAGAATTGCTGAATGATGATGAGATAGAGCTCATTATTGTTAACACTCCTAATTATACTCACCTGGATTATGCCATACGCGCAATGGAAGCAGGCAAGCATGTATTAATAGAAAAACCGGCTACAGCGACATCTGTTGAGGTTAAGCAATTATTTGACATTGGCCGCGAGCTTAACAAGCACGTAATGATTTACCATAACCGCCGTTACGACAGCGGATTTCTATCAACTAAAGAGGTTATTGAAAGTGGCCGGTTGGGTGAGCTGATAGAAGTTTCTTTTAGGTTGGATAGATACAAAGCCGCAATAGGTGTAAAAACATTTAAAGAATCAAAGGAAATGCCTGCTAATGGATTGGTGTATGATCTCGGCTCGCATTTAATTGATAATGCGATAACATTATTTGGCCGGCCATTATCTTTCAACAAAACAACCGGTATTTATCGTGAAGGATCTGAAGTGCCTGATTATTTCCATTATCACCTTATCTATCCCAACCAGTTGAATGTATATTTAACTTCGGGATTATTAATAGCAGGCGAAACTCCTGGTTTTGTTGTAAACGGCACAATGGGCAGCTTTATAAAAAACCGTACCGATGTACAAGAAGCACAACTGGATAAGGGTATGATGCCAACCGATGAAGGATACGGTGTTGAACCTGCCGGAAACGAGGGGATTTTAACTACCGTTGGTGTTGATAATCAAAAAAATATAGAGCTCATGCCGTCACATAAAGGGGACTATAATCAAATATTTGATGCTGCTTATCATACAATTCGTAATAATGCGTTATTTCCGGTAACAGAAGAACATATTGCCTGGCAGTTAGAAATGTTAGAAGCTTAATTTTTATATTAGCAATGTTTACACTTAAAGAAATGAAGAGACTATTATTTGCGCTTAGCTTTATTATTGTTGCGGGCTGCTCAAGGGCACAAAACATACCGCCAATTATTCCGGCATATAAAATATTGACGCCGGATAGCGTTTACAAGTCATATACCGATCTGAAGAGGGATAAACCGGTAATGATTATTTACTTTTCGCCTGATTGCATTCACTGCCAGCACCTGATGAACGAGTTGAGACCCAAAATGAATGAGCTGAAAAAGATGCAGGTGGTGTTAATTGCATTTACCCGCACCGAATATCCATATTTAAAATTATTAAGAGATTTTAAGAAAGATTACAATCTGGCTAAATATCCTAATGTTACCATAGGTACCGAATATCCAACTTATAAAGTACAGCAATATTATCAGATAAGAACAACGCCTTACATTGCCATTTATGATCATAATGGAAAGCTGGTAAAAGCTTACGAGAAAGTACCTGAAATGGGTGAGCTGATGGCGTCGGTTAAAAAAGCATAGTTAGTCTCAAATAAAAAGACCCCGCTAAATTTAGCAGGGTCTTTTTATTATATATTTCCAGAGATTATTCGCCGCCGGTATGGTCATGCGCATGTTCTTCCCTAAATAGTTTAGCGCTGAAGAAATCATTATTCATGCGAGCTATATTGTTTAGAGATATCTCTTTAGGACATTCTGCTTCGCAGGCGCCGGTGTTAGTACAGTTGCCAAATCCTTCTTCATCCATTTGTGCAACCATGGCTTGTACACGGCTATAACGCTCAGGCTGGCCTTGTGGTAACATACCCAGCTGACTTACCTTTGCAGATACAAACAGCATAGCCGATGCATTTTTACAGGCCGCAACACAGGCCCCGCAACCAATACAGGTAGCAGAGTTAAAAGCTTCGTCGGCAATTACTTTAGGAATTGGTATCACGTTAGCATCTGGTACACCACCAGTATTTACAGAGATGTAACCACCGGCTTGTTGTATGCGGTCAAATGCCGAACGGTCTGTTGCCAGATCCTTTACTACCGGGAAAGCAGATGAGCGCCAAGGCTCAATAGTAATTGTTTCACCATCGCTAAAGCTACGCATGTGCAGCTGGCAGGTAGTAATAGCGCGTTTCGGTCCATGTGGGCGGCCATTGATATACAACGAGCACATTCCGCAGATACCTTCACGGCAATCATGGTCAAAGTGAATAGGGTCTTCCCTTTTCAGGATCAGGCTCTCGTTCACCACATCCAGCATTTCAAGGAAAGACATATCAGGCGAAATGTTTTCAGCCTTATAGGTCACAAACTTGCCAGCCGTTTGTGTATTTTTTTGACGCCATACTTTCAGCGTCAGGTTCATATTTCCGTTACTCATCTTTATTGAGATTAGTGAGTGGTTGATTAAGTTGATTAGGTGAGTGGTTGTAACTACTCACTTAATTAACCAATCAA
>JAQBNZ010000093.1 GCA_028288285.1 Mucilaginibacter sp. | reverse complement strand
TTTAATTGCATTTTTGTTTAGTATCCGTTTAAAATTAAAAGAAAGTAAATCCTAAACCTATGCATCCACTAATATTTAAAGAGGTATTATCAGTAACCATGATCCTCTTCGCAATTATTGATATTTTGGGGGCTATACCTGTAATAATACAATTACGCCAACGTGCCGGTCATATCGAGTCAGAGAAGGCCAGCATTGTAGTACTAATTCTAATGATCGCCTTCCTTTTTGTGGGCGATGAACTGCTGGCCGTAATTGGGTTGGATATATCGTCATTTGCAATAGCCGGCTCTATAGTAATTTTCATTATTGCGCTGGAGATGATATTAGGTGTTAACTTTTTTAAAGAAGAGGCTCCTGAAGCTGTTTCTATAGTACCGCTTGCGTTCCCCTTAATTGCAGGCGCAGGCACCATGACAACCCTGTTATCCTTAAAATCGCAATATCAAACGCAAAACATTCTTGTAGGAATTGTGTTGAATACGCTGTTTGTTTATCTGGTACTAAAGAACGTGCAATGGCTCGAAAAACTTTTCGGAAAAACAGGCTTGCACATTTTGCGTAAGGCATTTGGTGTGATATTATTGGCTATCGCGATAAAGCTGTTTAGGAGTAATTCGGGATTGTAGAAAAGAGGGGCGGAATAAATACGGCATAACTAACAATTGCTACTTGTTGCGGATTTTAATTCTTGGATTATAGGCACTACGGCTTGATTCTAAACCGATTTGCTGGTTAACCTTGCCACAAACATGGTATCTGCCTTGCGTTCATAACCTTTCAATATCTGGGTTTCTTCTAACTTCAGCCCCAATTCATTTACCATAAAATCAACTGCATCTTCATTTTCGGCTTTAAAGGCAGAGCAGGTGATATAAATAATAGGAGCACCTGGCTTAAGGTGTTTGGTTACGTTAGGAATAATGCTCTGCTGCAGGCGCTTAAAAAAGTCTGTACGGTGCTGATCAAACTGGCTGATCATTTCAGGAGTACGCCCCCATGTGCCCGAGCCGCTGCAGGGAGCATCCAATATAATGCCATCAAACTCGTAGTTATATAAAAGTTGTTCGTTATTTTCGGTAAGGTCCAGAAGTTTTTTTTGGTACTTGAGGATGCCGGCTTGCTGAAAGCGCTCATCTAAGTTGGACAAGATGGATTCGCGAACATCTGATACAACCAGCTTAATATCCGGCTGCAAGCTGTGCAGTAATAATGATTTACCGCCCGATGCAGCGCAGGCATCCCACCAGCTATCCCATTTATGGGGTTTAAAAAACTGCGCGGTTTGTTGTGAAGAGTAATCCTGCACCTCAAACCAATGTTTTTTGGGGAATATTGCATCAAGCCGGGTGCCATTTGGCAAGGATAGGCAACCGTTGCCTTCGTCTTTAAATATAACAGCGGCTTTGTTTAACTCGGCTTTTACCTGTGCTTCAAAACCTTTATTCACTCTTATATACAAATCAGGCTGAATAAAGAACGACTTTAAGAACGTGTCACGGTCAATTCCGTTGGATAGTTGCGCCACCCATGGAAAAACATCTTCCAGCTTAAAATCCGGGTGAATTGACTTGATCAGGTTAATCTTTTCATCAATGGTAAAACCCACACAAGCGGCCCATTCTGGTTTAAAGTGTTGCAGGAAAGAATTGGTTTGGGTGTTGCACAAAAGTTCGGCAACCATTAGCCTTTCATCAGAAGGTAAATTGGGCAATGCCCTGCCCAGGCGAAAATAATTATAAACCAAACGCCCTGCAACCCGCCTGTCTGTAGAGCCCATTTGTTTATTCTGACGATAAAAGCCGGGTAGAAATTTGCCTAAAGGGGTATCAGCCGGATACTCATCCAGTATGCGCTGAAACGTTTTAAGCTGGTTTATGGCTTTCATTCTACCTTTTTAAGATCAAAGTTTTCGTATCGTAAAATATCAACATGGGTGTTTACCCAACCTTGCCCCGGTTTTTTTATAAAGTGGAAGCCGTTATGTATCCCTGTATAATCTACTTGCTCGGGGTTTTTAAAGCCTTTGTCATCCTTAGCCAGCAATTCTCCAAAATACATTCCCTGGTCAAAGCCTTTAATAGCAAAATCGGTAGGCTCGGCATGGTAGGCCCTGCGATAACTACGTAAAAACATATTGGTTTGCCCCGACTTGTAATTTACATTATCGGTTGATGTAATATGTGTTTTTAAACGCTGTAACTGGGCCGCATTTAAAAACGTAAACTTTTCCCAGTTAGGATGACCAAACACCGTAACCGGATATTTTTTTGATAAAGTATCCAATGAGTGCAATATAACCAACAGAAAGGCTTGTTTAGTTGATGGTACAACAAATATGTTTTGATCCGTAGCAGATAGCTGGGGTATAAGCGGTGTTAAATTACCGCGAACAATAGTTGTACTAACTACCTGTATTTTCCGTTTGCTTAAACTATCAATAGTACGTTTAAATGGCGTAGTGTAAAACTTTTCATCACTAAAGCCTGAGTTGAGGATGAATACCTTTTTAGGCCTAATACGGTTGGTTATATATGTTGCCGCACCCTTTGCATGATACTCCAGCGGAGGGGTCATGGTAACCAGGTTTGGGTTATTAAATGTAGCTGGTGATGCCGGTGATAAGGGAGACACTATAGGTTTACTTACAGCAGTTAGCACAGATGTAAAGGTTTTTACATCTTCCGGAAATATAGGCCCTACAATCAGGTCTCCATTTCTTATCTGCGGGTTAAAGGCCAGGCTGTGTGCCTGTGCATCATCATCCTTGCTGTCAAATATCTGCAACTTATAATTTGCACCTATGCTGGTAAGCGAATCTAATGCCAGTTTAAAACCCTGATAATACTCTACAGACATATTGGCCTTTTTCAGATCGGCCGCTGAGTATGCTTGCTTAAATGCTGCATGATCAAGCCCTAATGGCAATATCAGTGATATAACAGAAGTTTTAGCTGATACCTCTGTAACCGGTTTTTTTTCTTCCGGGGTGGGCTTTTCAGTTGTTTTTACAGATGGCTGGGGTGCAGGCCGCAACTTGGGTGAGCACGCACCAACTATCAGCGCTAAAAAAACAATTAACCACTTATTCCCACTCAATTGTGGCCGGTGGTTTCGAACTAATGTCATATACTACCCGGTTTATTCCTTTTACGTTATTAATGATCTCGTTTGATATTTTTGCAAGCAGATCATAAGGCAAATGGCACCAGTCTGCTGTCATTCCGTCTAATGATTCTACCGCACGCAGGCATATTACGTTCTCATAAGTTCGCTCATCGCCCATAACACCTACTGATTGTACAGGTAAATATATTGCGCCTGCTTGCCAAACTTTATCATAAACACCGCCAGACCGCAAATTGTTGATGTAAATCGCATCGGCCTGTTGTAATATATCAACTTTTTCCGGAGTTATCTCACCTAATATTCTAATAGCCAACCCAGGACCCGGGAAAGGGTGGCGGCCCAATATGTTCGGATCAATACCTAAAGCTTTACCAACCTTACGTACTTCGTCTTTAAATAAAGTATTTAATGGCTCAACAACTTTCAGCTTCATAAAATCAGGCAAGCCGCCAACGTTATGGTGAGATTTGATTGTTGCCGATGGGCCTTTAACCGATACCGATTCAATAACATCCGGATAAATTGTACCCTGGCCCAGCCAGCTTACACCTTGTACCTCATGAGCGGCATCATCAAATACCTCAATAAATACACGACCAATTGCTTTGCGTTTTTTCTCCGGATCGCTTATGCCTGCCAGTGCATCATAAAAACGCTGTTTGGCATCAATCCCTTTTATATTAAGGCCCATGTGCTTGTATGAATCTAAAACAGATTCATACTCATCTTTACGCAATAAGCCATTGTCAACAAATATACAATGCAGGTTAGTGCCTATTGCCTGGTGCAGTAAAACTGCCGCTACTGATGAATCAACACCGCCCGAAAGCCCTAAAACAACTTTGTCGTTACCCAATTTTGCTTTTAATTCGGCAATGGTAGTTTCAATGAATGAGTCAGGTGTCCAGTCCTGACTGCAACCGCAAATGTCAACTAAAAAATTTTGCAACAATTGCTTACCATCAATACTATGCGTAACCTCCGGATGGAACTGAATACCATAAGTTTTGGTTCCGGTTATTTGGTAAGCGGCAACTTTTACACTATCTGTGCTGGCAATTATCTCAAAATCATCTGCTATACGTGCAATGGTATCGCCATGAGACATCCATACCTGTGAGCCTGCAGGCACATCTTTAAATAACAGGTTGTCTTTTTTAACATAATCAAGATTGGCACGGCCATATTCACGTGTGCTTGACGCTAAAACTTCACCACCATGAAAATGGGCAATATATTGTGCTCCATAACAAACGCCCAAAATAGGCAGTGTTTTGTGATATTTAATAAAATCGAAATGAGGTGCGTCTGCCTGACGTACCGAATACGGACTACCTGAAAGAATGATACCTTTTACGCTGCTGTCAACATCAGGAACTTTATTAAAGGGGTGGATCTCACAGTAAATGTTGAGCTCCCTGACACGGCGCGCTATAAGTTGGGTGAATTGCGAGCCAAAGTCAAGAATGAGGATTTTTTCTTGCATGGGCAAAGATAGGTTTTTGAGAGGAAGTTGGAAAGTGTAAATGTTATTTACAATATAGTTTAATTATATTTAAGCATTAAACCTAAACTTATTGTTGTCTTATGCTATCAGAATTAAAGAAATCAGTCAATTATATCATATATGAACGAACTACCAGTCCTTTTTGGGGTGCTTTTATATTTAGTTGGTTAATTTGTAATTGGAAAATCGTTTTCATAATTTTTGTTATTAATGAGGATAAGTTGTTTTTAAATAAGATAGAGTATATTTCTAATAACTTTATCGATTGGAAACCGATAGTACTTTATCCATTCATCTCTACAGTAATTTTAATAACTATTTTCCCGCTGCTTAGTAACGGTGCTTATTGGATGACAATTATTTATGCTAAATGGAGATTAGATAAAAGAAATGAAGTTGAGAAAAAACAATTATTGACAATTGAACAGTCGATAGCAATTAGGTTATCCAATACACAATTACAAGAAAGCTATAGTCGCTTGGTAAGTGATAAGGAAGCTGAAATTACAGCGTTGAAATTAGAAAATGATGAATTGAATAAACAACTGTCCGAGCCGGGACAAGTATTGGTTGATAGGATAGCCCAAAATAGTCACAAAGCAGAAATTGAGGATTGGAATAAAGAATATGATACATTTAAAAGGTCGACTCTTTTTAAAGATTTTCAGTATATATTATACGATGTAAATAGTAATAAAGCAATATCGTCATATGGCACTCCGCCCGCGTCTATAGTTTATTTTCAGAGTTTAGGTTTAATTAAAAAGAGTGAATCCCGAACTAGCCATGAACTTACAGAAAAAGGATTGCATTTCTCAAAAATATATAATAAAGACAAATACGAAATAGAAGTTTAAGATTAAATATTATCTAAATTCTTTTCCAAACCTAAAAACTCACTCCAACCCTTATAACATTATTTATCTCACCGCCTAAATTATTGTATGATGTACCATACATTACCCTGATACCTGTCTGGGTTTGCAAACCAAAACCAAACTCGGTGTAGTTTTTAAACGCTGGAGTAGTTAGGTAATTTACATCAACAATTTCCTGCAGCTTTAATTTACGGATAATAGGGATTTTGTTAGTGATAAAACCCGAAAAGTTGTGCTCCAGATGAGCTTCCAGATACTGATTGCCGGTACTGAAGTTGTAATAATCTAATAACAGAAACTTACTATCGCCCGGTTTGTAAAATAAAGCTTCGTTACCAGAGAAGTGTCTGTAATCGGTATAGTAAATATTTTCAGCATTTATAAACTTACCCGCAGCTATGTTAAAAGATGTTTTACCATACATGCCCAGGGATATGTTGTCTTTTGTAATATCAGCAGCTACGAGGTTGTAATCTGCATCAGAGCCGAACACATTTTTAACAGCTTTTGTAAATGTTAAGCCTATTGTTGGATACTCTGATGGTAGGTAGCGCTTGCCGGTAGGGTAAGTTTCATACTTGTTACTGAAGTTGTAAGTGGTGCGGACACTTAACTTAAACGCCTGGTTCTCCGGGAAAACCGGAATATCCTGACTTGGCGTAAACGGGTTATTTGAAGTAAAATCAGGGCGGTTAGCTGGGTGAAATATGCTAAAGTCAGAAGTGTTGGCCAGCCATTTACGGTTGCTCCACTCTGCAGACCCACTTGCCTGCCAGCCGCCGGTTATACGGGTTGAGGCATTAAAACTTGCATACTGCTTTTGATACAGTTTTTGGTAGTTCTGCCTACCCAGCAAGCTGTGTATGGTGTTAGTAAAACTGGTAATTGGCGACCGGTTGTTCATGTCAAGCACATCAGACCCGCCGGAAACATTTAGCATAAATTGCCCTGCCGGAAAGCTTACACCACCATTAGCATTGAATAAATGGTTTGAGAAGCCGTACCGGGCTTTACCATAAACAGATATATAACGATTGTTTACACTATCAATTTGTTTGGTAAAAGATGCGCCATAATTAAGTGCAAAACCTTCTACTGTGTTGTACAAAAATGAGGTTAAAATAGGGTCGAAGTTGTAATATTCTTTATCGTAACGGTTGCGGTGGCGGTAGCCGCTTAATAGGAGCTTGCCGGGGTTAAATTTATTGTTCACCCTATCAAGCGAATCAAGGTAAGGTTTCGATTCGCGCTTGGCTGCCAGTACAGCTTTCTTTTGATAGTCTGTTTTTTCTTCTTCGGTTAATGGGATGGGCCTTTCGTTTTGCCAATAAACAGAATCCTTTTTGTTAACATCTTTGGTGATGCGCAATACTTCCGCAAATTGTTTTTTATCCAGCTTAGGATCTATCTCATAATCTTTGTAAAGTGATATAAAGTATCCGCCAAACTTAAAGCCGAAGAAACCACCTGTAAACTCAAACTTAATAGAAGCCGGCATCCATGCCTTAGCATTAACCGGGAAAAATTCCTGGTTAACCTTTAGTGTATCTACAAAGTTTATGTTGTTCTTTTTGGTAAGATAAAGACCCAAGCTTTGCAGACGCCAGCTATCTTCCAAAATATAAATGTATCCGCTAAAGCATGGGTCGTGCTCGCGGCGTGGTGTAACCAGTATTTTGTTAATGGTTTCGCCATTTTCTATACTGATGCCCATCCATTTGTAGCGATAATAGAATAAGGCATTATCAGCTATTGGTGATATAACCGGGCGCGGACTAAGGCCTTGCCAATCTTGCATATTCTCGTAAAAATTTACCCGCATATCTGATGCCCGGTTAAAACTAAATGCCCTGTTACTGCCCGATACTTTTGATGAGATCAGCTCCTCGTGCACCAGGTTGGGCCGCATAAAGCTGTATTTTGATTGTGACTCTGACAGGTAAATAATACCTCTGCGATTGGAATCCAACCCATTCTCGCGGGCTGCTTTTTGTACATCAAACCCTAAAAATTTCTTTGGTGCCGATAATAACTTTTGCAATCCTTTAATATAAACTTCGCAGGTGTAAGCGTTAACCTCGTTTAAGTAGATTTTACGTTTTTTAATTGCTTTGCGGATAATAGCATAAGCCGGATCCTCGGCGCCCGCGTGTATGGCTACTTCTTTTAATTCGTATAGCTCGGTTTTTAAAACAATGTTGATGGACTGGCTTGTGCGCAGATCAATCTTACGGCTTTCCTGTTTATAACCAACTGCTTTATATTGCACTTCATACTGGCCCGGTTTCAGGTTCAAACTGTACTCGCCCTCGCTGTTAGCCGATACACCTTTGGTTGTGTTTTTTATGTAAACAGTTGCAAACGAAACTGCCTTGCCGTTATCATCAGTAATTTTACCGCTTATGGTAGTTTCCTGTGCAAATAAATGAGCTGTTAATAGGAGGAAAAGAGTAAACAGGAAAGGGAATTTCATAGACGCAATTTGGTATCGCTAAGATGTGCAAAGTTTTTAGACGTGCATTGTTAATTATTGTTAAACAAAAAGGCATATTTATTTCTAAATATGCCTTTTTTGCCCTGTTTTTAGTCCCATCTGGACTTTTGGTGGGTAGAAATATCCAAAAAAGCACCAGGCGTTCCGATAGGAACGCTTGGTGAATTGAACAATATGCTACCAACGAAATGTATCTAATGGCACATCAGAAAGTAAAACCCTATTTCAGTATGGCTTCAATTTTTTGTAATTCATCTGCAGAAAAGTCAATATTATCGAGTGATTTTAGTGAATCTGCCAGTTGCTCGGGTTTGCTTGCACCAATCAGTACCGATGTTACACGGGTATCTTTTAACAACCAGGCCAGTGCCATTTGGGCCAGAGTTTGTCCGCGTTGTTCAGCAAGGCTGTTCAGTTTTTTAATTTTAGCTATCACTTCATCTGTTACCTGGCTTTCTTGTAAGAAACCGGTTGATTTAGCCGCCCTTGAATCTTGAGGGATGCCGTGTAAATATTTATTGGTTAATAAGCCTTGTGCTAACGGCGAGAATGGGATACAGCCAACTCCGTCTTTCTCCAAAACATCCAACAGGCCTTGCTCCGCATCGCGTACAAACATTGAATATTTAGGCTGATGGATTAAGCAAGGTGTGCCCAGTTGTTTTAAAATGGCAATTGCCGCATCTGCTTCCTCGGCGTTATAGTTGGATATACCTACGTACAAAGCCTTTCCCTGCCTAACTATCAGGTCAAGCGCGCTCATGGTTTCTTCAAGGGGTGTTTCCGGGTCAGGGCGGTGATGGTAGAATATATCTACATAATCAAGCCCCATGCGTTTAAGGCTTTGGTCTAAGCTTGATACCAGGTATTTCTTTGAACCCCAGTCGCCATAAGGGCCATCCCACATGGTGTAACCCGCTTTGCTTGATATGATCATTTCATCGCGGTAACCGCTGAAATCTTCTTTTAAAATCTTACCAAAATTTGTTTCGGCTGATCCCGGAGGCGGGCCGTAATTGTTGGCCAGATCAAAGTGGGTAACGCCGCTGTCAAAAGCCAGGTGCAATATCTTACGGAAGTTTTCCATCACATCCACATGGCCAAAGTTGTGCCACAGGCCCAGCGAAATAGCCGGCAGTTTTATCCCACTTTTACCGCAACGGCGGTATTGCATTTTATCATATCTGTTTGGAGAGGGTAGATAACTCATTTGATGTTATTTATTTCGATAAAAATAGGGTTTTAAAATAAAAAGGGAAAGTATTGCAACATATATTACACAACCTCTGCCACCACAAAAGTGCTTCCTCCTATAAATACCAGATCCTTTTCGCCGGCATTTACCTGGGCTGCTTTAAACGCAACAGTAACAGATGGATAAGCCTCGCCGTGTAACCCAAAGTTTTTTGCTTGTTGCTTTAAGCTTTCGGCTTCCAATCCGCGGGGGATATCAGGCTTGCAAAAATAATAGGTGGCATTAGTTGGTAACATATCAAGCACCTTACTTATATCCTTATCATTCACCATGCCTATTACAAAATGCAATTGCTGGTAGGGTACTGTTGCAATGTTTTTTAACACCTCGGTAATACCTTCGGGATTATGGCCGGTATCGCAAATGGTTAATGGGTCACGGCTTAAAACTTCCCAACGGCCATGTAGACCAGTCAATGTTTTAACTTGCTTTAAAGCAATGGCTATATGCTGGTTGGTAATGGTAAACCCCTGCCTGCGCAGTTCATCAACAGAACATAAAACGGTTTTAAGATTTTTTAATTGGTAAGTGCCGGGCAGGTCGAGCTGTAGGTTGTAAGTATTTAAGTCTTGAGTGGTAACCTCTACATCCAACAAGTCCAAAATACTACCTTCCAACTTTCTACTTTCAACCTTTAAATCTTCCTCAGATGCAAAGGTTATTTCCGAGTTTTCCAGTTTGGCCTTTTCTATGAAAATATCTGCAATTTCTTGCTGAAATTCTCCAATAATTACCGGGGTTGAGGGCTTGATGATACCTGCTTTTTCTGCCGCTATCAATTGCATTGTATCGCCCAGCATGTTCATGTGGTCCCAACCAATATTGGTGATGACTGACAGGAGCGGAGAGATAACATTAGTTGAATCCAGTCTTCCACCCAAGCCAACTTCTATAATAGCAATATCAACCTTTTCCTTAGCAAAAACGTCAAAAGCTAAAGCTACTGTCATCTCAAAAAAGGAAGGTTCTATAGCTTCAAAATCAGGCTTATGTTGGGCAACAAAATCAACAACGGTTTGCTCGCTTATCATTTGCCCGTTGACACGAATCCGCTCCCTAAAATCTTTTAAATGCGGCGATGTATACAAACCTGTTTTATACCCGGCGGTTTGCAGTATGGCCGCCAACATATGTGATGTTGAGCCTTTGCCATTAGTGCCACCCACATGCACACTTTTAAACTTATGCTGAGGATTGCCAAGTAATTCACACAAAGCCAATGTATTGGTAAGATCCTTTTTAAATGCAGAAGCACCCACCCGGGTGAACATAGGAAGCTGGGTGTAGAGGTAGTCGAGGGTTTCTTTGTAGTTCATTGCCGATGGTTCATAATTCATGGACGAACCAGTCCGATTGAGCAAAGGTAACACCGAAAAGCTGTAATGGAAACTTGATTGACGATTTCCTGCCTATGAACCATCAACCATGATCCATGAACTAAAAAAATTAGTTCACTTTAAACACAAAAACCACTGTCCCTATCTGAGTTTCAGGGGCATTTTCAAGAGCGTTCAGCTTTGAATTTTTAACGGCATCTTCGCATTTACTCAACAGACTCTGATCTGTGATAGTAGTACCGCGTGCGCCTGCGCGGGCATATACTACGTTACCATCTTTATCTACGCGGATGTCAACCACAATTTTACCTGTGTGCCTGCCATCATCGCCTACTGCTGGTTTGCTTGTAAAGTTACGTGATGGCATTCCGGTTAAGTTACCGCCATTGCCGCTTCCTGTGCCGTTATAGTTGTTGGTTAAGGTTGTACCTGTGGTTTTACCCTGGTTGCCGGGCGTAGATCCTGTGCCATCCCCCTCGCCTGTGCCGTTATTTGTTTTGCCCTTATAAAGCGCGTTTTGATTAACGGTTGGCTTGGTTACAGTCTTAGTAGTTGGTTGGGTAGCTACCGTAGGGCTGGGTGTTTTACTGTTAGCAGTAACTTCCGGTGCATCTTCGGTATTTTGTGTAACTACATTTTTATCGCTGTTATCGGTCTGCGCTTTTTCTTCGGTAGGTGGGGCTGGTGTAACTTTGTCTGGTTTGGTTTTGTTAGCATTTTCGGCTACTGAAGGTTCTTCGGTGCTCATGTAGTCACTGCCCATACCTTCATCAACAGTGCCATAATTCACCAGGATACCACCAGTGCCATCTTCATGCTTAACCGGCGACTGAAACACAATAAAATAACACAGCGCCATTACTACGCCCAGTATTATGGCCGTTGCAGCAAACGCTTTAGGATAGTTATTTTCTTCTGTTGTGTAGTTCATTTTTATTCTGTTACCGGTTTTCTGGTTGGTGTTGTGTGTGCTTTTTTACCGGCCACTCGTAACGGGTGCCAGGCCACCGAAATTTATCCTTTCGGTTCAGTAGCTAATACCAGTTTAATATTTAATTTTTGGGCAATATCCATTATCTGTACCACATCTTGTATGGCCACTGTCCTGTCTACATATAAAACAATGGTTAACTCGGTTGCCAGGGTTTTATAGTTGGCCAGTGTAGGTTGCAGATCGGCTACTGCTACTTCTTTCTTATCAACATAGTACTTTAAATCTTTTGTTACCGATACCGTAATGGTTTTTTTTGATACCGACTGCCCGCTTGATGATTTAGGCAGCATCAGTTTAATAACATTGGGGTTAGTTACTGTTGATGCAATCAAAAAGAACAATAGCAGGAAGAACATGATATCATTCATGGCCGAGGTATGTACCTCTGCTGATGCGCCTCTATTCTTTTTTCTTAAATTCATTTGCTTGGCTCCTCTAAAAGGTCAATAAATTCAATGGCATCGGTTTCCAGCTTTAATATCACCTTATCAACCATCATATTTAAAATGTGATAACATACATAAGCAATTATACCTACAAATAAACCTGCGGCTGATGTTACCATTTTTACATATAAACCACCAGATATAACACCCATACTAATGTTATCTGTTTTAGATATATCATAAAATATTTTTATTACCCCGGCAATTGTACCCAGGAAACCAAACATGGGCGCTATACCTGCTACTATCCCAATAATACCTATGTTTTTTTCAAGTTTTGATACTTCAAGCTTGCCTATGTTTTCTATAGCACCTTCAATATCTTTAATGGGCCTGCCAATACGCAGTAAGCCTTTTTGAAGCATGCGCCCAAGCGGCGAGTTACTGTTTTTACATAAAGCGATAGCAGCTTCTAAATTACCGGTAACAATACTGCTGCGAACCTGGGTCATTAAGTGCGACTCGTTTTGTGAAGCCTTGCGGATAGTAAAAAAGCGTTCAAAAAATATTACCAGGCCTAATACAGCCAAAATACCAATTGGCACCATTACCCAACCACCTTTTAACAGCAGGTCGCCAAATCTTAGTTCTTCAGTCGGTATTTGTGCTAACTGTTGAGTGGCTTTTGCTGCGGTATCTATAAGTTTTGCGGTAGTATCTGCAACCTGCAATAATAACATCATAATTATATCTATTCTTAGTGTGTACTTTTGTAAACGTTAACTGATTTATATATACTTTATTATTTGATATTGTAAGGTTGTATATAAATCCCCGAAG
>JAQBNZ010000003.1 GCA_028288285.1 Mucilaginibacter sp. | reverse complement strand
ATTATTGGCTCCGGTATTTTTTGCCATCATTATGGGTGTTAGTTATCAGTTTGAACAAAAGAAACAAAATGACACTCATGCATCAGCAGTACAGGCAACATCCCTGTTCTTTAAAGGTGTAGGTTTGATAAAAGCTGTTTGCTCAATTGCACAAGAGAAAGTATGGTAATACGTACTGAGGGTTTATCATTTAGCTTTGATAAACACCAAGTTGTTAAATCATTATCGCTACAGGTTCCTGCCGGAAGTATATATGGCTTTTTAGGACCAAACGGCGCCGGTAAAACTACTACAATTAAAATGCTGCTTAATCTGTTAAAAACAGACCAGGGCAGCATTCATATTTTTGGGCAGGAGCTGCAAAGCAATCGCATTAATATATTATCCCAAATAGGTTCGCTTATTGAGCAGCCTGCCATATACCATCACCTTACCGGGAAAGAAAACTTGCTGAACCGCGCCATGCTGTTACAGGTGAACGAAAACCGGGTTGATAAAATGCTTAAACTGGTACAGCTTACAAATGCTGCCCATAAAAAAGCCGGTCAATATTCTTTAGGAATGAAACAACGCCTGGGTATTGCCCTTGCCTTATTAAGCGACCCCAAGCTTTTAATATTGGATGAGCCCACTAACGGCCTTGATCCGAATGGCATTATTGAGATACGTGAATTAATGATACGGTTGGTACAAGAACAGGGTAAAACTGTTTTCATATCGAGCCATTTGTTAGCCGAAATAGAGAAAATGGCTACGCACGTAGGCATCATTAATCAGGGTGAATTGTTGTTTCAGGGAAGTGTTAAGGATTTGGAGAACATAAGCCAGCCGCAAGTTCAAATTGAGGCTGATAATACTGTTGATGCTGCAAACCTTTTAAAACGCCATGATTTTGTTGTTAATAATATTAATCATGAACGTTTATATATTCCATTTACTTCAAAACAGCAAATAGGCGAGATCAATTCCCTGCTTGTACAAAACGGTATAACCGTATTCGGCATTAATAAACAGCAAAAGGACCTTGAAAAATTATTCTTAGATATTACCAAAAGCAACTAATTACATGAAGGGATTTTTACTATCATTCCAATCTGAATTTTATAAGACCCGCAAAACACTTAGTTTTTGGTGCGCAATTATATTACCATTATTTATTGGCTTGTTAGCATTTGCCATATTTTATACCAAAAGCGAAAAGTTTATTATGGTGCAACCCATGATGCTGTGGATACAATTTGCCATGATAAGCCTTGGTATAATGGGCACCTTACTGCTACCTATGTATACTATATTTATTGCTTATTCTGTAAACAGCGTAGAACATAAGGCCGATACATGGAAAACATTATTTAGTCTACCATTATCACGATGGTCTGTTTATGGGGCAAAGTTTTTTTATGCAGTGTTCCTGGTGTTTTTATGCCTTGCGTTGTTTGCTTTATTTACAATTGGTTTTGGTAACCTGTTAAGCATTTTAAAGCCCGAGCTTAAGTTTAACAACTACCATATGGAGCAGCAGTTACTACAAATTTACTTTAAACTGTTCTTATCATCATTAGGTATACTTGCCATCCAGTTTTTGCTCAGCTTACTGTGGGCCGATTTTTTAAAGCCGATGGGAATTGGTTTTGTTGCAACAATTACCGGTGTAATTGCAGCCTCAAAAAATTGGGAATATACTTATGCCTTCCCTTATGCGCACCCAATGGCTGCCTTAAGCAGCATGATAAAACATAACAATGACCAGACAAAAGACTTGCAAATAGATATATTTACCAAAGATGTTTTTGTGAGCCTGGGTGTAGCCATTGTAGTATTTATTGCAGGCTACTTTATAGTGCTTAAAAAGAGCGTTAAGTAATCCCTCCTGTTATTTGTAGAGACACAATATTTTGTGTCTCTACAAATAACCACAATTAAAGCTTAATTATCTTGCAGGCTTAGGGAATACAGGTAAGCTTTCGTGCCCATCTGCATCTGTTGATTGTACCGCAAATAGATAATTATCTTTTGAGTAACCTATTGTAGCCGTTGTACCTGTCACATAAAACTTCTTTTCCCAAAACGGACTAATAGTTTCACGCATCAGTATATAATAACCTGCAGGTGCTTTACCTTTTGGGGCTTCCCATTTTAATTGGGTTTTGTTAGTAAGGCCACTGGTAACAATGCTTACTGCCTGCGGCTCGGCAGGTGCTGTAGCCAGGTTGGCCAATACAGAAAGGTTCATGCGCCCTACTTTTTGAATGTAGTCATAATCGGCAAAATCAGGCAAGTCGCCGTAGTCCACACCATTCTCTTTGCGGATATCCTGATGCTGACGGTTAAAATCTTCATTCATTTCGGTTATGCGTACTGCTGTAAAACCCTGCTGAGAGAATGGGGTATGATCGCCACCACGCAAGTAACGGTCACGGCGATAAATCAGCTTTACATCCAGTTGATCAACATAACGCTCGGCAATTTCTTTAGTATAACGGGCCAATTCTCGTGCCGGACTATCATTTTCACCACCAACAGAATTACGGGTTACCGCTTGTTTTTCAGTTTCAACAGCAGGCACACCTTCGCTAAAAACACGCACGCTGCGGTTATCCTTCAGGCTGGTTTCCATCCCGTAAGTATTGCCAACAATATCATTGTTAAGCATGGCATCAATTTGCCAGTTTTCGGCTTTAGCACGTTTGGCAACGTTGCCTGATCCGTATAATCCCTGCTCTTCGGCCACAACGGCCATAAATATAATGGTAGCCGGGAATGAACGCTTTGCCATCACTCTTGCCAACTCCATTGAAACTGCCGTACCTGATGCATCATCTACCGCACCCGGGGCAAAAGATTTGGCATTCATCACATCCGTAACCCGTGAATCGTAATGGCCGGATACAATGTAAATACGCTTATCTGCAGTATCTGTTCCTTTTAATATGGCCAGTACATTTTTCATAGGCGTTGGCTTATCAATGCGGTTGCCCTTTGGCTGCACAAACTCGTCAAATTCAACTTTCATACGCCCGTTTGATGCAGCGGCATATCTTTCATATTCTGCTTTTATCCAGTTACGGGCAGCACCAATACCTTCGGTTTTGCTTACGGTATCACTTAGAGCGTGCCTTGTTTTAAAGGAAACCAGCTTCCGTACAATAGCTTCAATATTTTTTGAGGATACCTCATCAAGCATTTGCTTAATGGAAGCATCTTGTTTAATGGTAGTTTGTGCCGATGCTGAAACGGTTATAAATAATAGGAGGAAGAGTTTAGGGTATTTCATAAAGCAATGTAAAAATAAATTTCAATGTGTAAAGCGTGATAATTAGCCTTAACAAACATTTTACATAAGGAAATTCCAGTACTTACCTAACAAGATGCAAAATATCGCATCCCACAAGCTTATTCTGCTTCCTCACCATCGGCAAACTCTAACATTCCTCCCGATTGTTTAAAATTGCTTTTTACAAAATGGCACCAGTCACATTCTTTTTTACCGCACCCGGTACTAAACTCATGATTCATAATTTTTTGGTATACGGTTGTTATCTGCTCTGTTACCGTTTCAATATCATCCGGCGTTATTACTATCTTTTCTTTAAAGTATTCATCGTCTTTAACCGGTTCAACAAAATCAAATACTGTATTTATAACTTCCCAATCGTTGGTATGGTCGTTATCAATTAGTATTTTGTAAAAAACCGCCTGGCGCCAGTAGTCACCACCATTAATCTGCTCGTTGGTCGGGCGCATTAATTTGTCTTTAGCATTACGCACACGGCCGGTTTTGTAATCAACCACGGTTACCTGCTTGCCATCAAATTCAATTTTATCCAGGTTACCTTTAATAGGCACACCCCTTACTTCAATATTCTTAATGCTCCGCTCGGTTTGGGCTACTTTGTTCCATGTTTTAACATTTTGCTCATAGTAAGGCGGCAATATTTTATCGCCATAATCTACCCGTAACTTAAACTCATCTTTGGTGAACGAATCGCGGTTGCGGTACATATACCAGCGGAATTCTTTGATAAACTCCTCAGTCGGCATAAATTCATCATCGTATAAAGGCAATTTTCTGAAAGCTTTATTCAGCGCCCAGTGAACTGCCTGCCCAAACGTAGCCGACGGACTTTTACCCGACGGCACCCTTATTAAACATTGGAAATAGAACCGCAACGGGCAATCCAGATAATTGCTCAAGTGAGTTACTGAAAGGGTATAATTTTGTAGCAATTGATTAATGTAGTTCTTGTCCAATAATTCAACAACGGGTTTATCGGCCTCACTAAATTGTGTAACAAAAAAGCTCAGCATATCATCACTGCTCACTTTTGGAAATTTTAATTGTAGATGGGTATCAGCCAGTATCTCCCCAATGAACTGTGAAGGTTCCTGATCTTTCCCTTTCTTATCCTTACTCGCATATGAAATATTAAGGCATTGCTTAGCACGGGTAATAGCTACATAGAACAAACGACGCGCTTCTTCCTTTTGAGCAATATCGTCAGATGCTGCCCTTGTAAGTGTATCCGGATAACTAAAGCCGTGATTCCGACCTTTACTGTCCCATGTTTTTTTATCACAACCAATAAAGAATACATGCTCAAACTCCAACCCTTTAGAACCATGCGCTGTTAAAAAGTTGATGCCATTATCTGAGAAGATCACTTTGTTCAAATCCAACCTGATATTGTTTTTCTTCATCAGATCAATGGTGGCTATCAAGTCGGCCAATTTAATTTCGGGGTTCTTACGGCTCTCGTCTTTCAAAAAATCGAAGAAACTGGTAAGCGCCTGCATGTACATCCCCTTATCATGCTGCTGCATAATGTATTTAAGGATGCCCATTTTGGATATAACATCCTGAAAAAATTGTTGCAGCGTTACGCTCACTGCTGATTTTAACAGCTCATCAATATCATTAATGAGATATTTCATCTCCACATTCTTCTGCCCTTCAAACAAATCAGGCTGTGCCGATATACGCATTTCGCTAATGTACCGGCGCAATGATGTTTTAGGCAGATTATTGCTTGCTGTCGCAAAGTTTTCTTTTGATACCGCTATACTGGCCTTAGCAATTTCAATAGGCTGAATGTTGAACAGATCATAATGTAAGATCTCGAACAGCAACTCATCGCCACTGTAAGGCGAATCAAGCTCCATAGCAAGGTAACGAAGTATGTTAACTATTTTTTCGCCAAAAGGCAAGGTCAGGATATCAATTTTACGCTTGGTATTTACAGCAATTTGCTGGGCATCTAAATAATGCAGCAATTCCTCAACCTGACTGTGGTTACGGTAAATAACAGCTATTTCACCAGGTTGGGTACCTTTTGCTACCAGCTCCTTTATTTGCATGGCAACATCAACCAATTCCTGATCGGGATTTTCGTACTCTTTAATTACAGGTTCAACAACCAAATCATCAAAGCGCGGATGGGACGATTTAAGGTTCTTATCCAGCCTAAGCTGTGCAGTTAAACGCTCCTGGTTATTATTAATAAGTGCACGAGAAATATCCAGTATATGCTGGTTAGAACGGTAATTATGTTTTAATACAACGGTGTGCAGCGTATCTACATAGTCGCCGGCAAAATCAAGAATGTTCTTCATGTTTGCCCCCTGAAATTTGAATATCGACTGGTCATCATCGCCCACCACAAATACGTTTGGCGTTTCCCAGTAGTTCAGTAAAAATCTCAGCAATTCATTTTGTGAGCCGCTCGTATCCTGAAACTCATCCACCAGAATATATTGGTAGCGTTCCTGGTATCTACGCAATATCTCTTCATTCTCACGGAAAGCTTTCAGCACCCAAATTATCATGTCATCATAATCATACCGGCCAAGCTGTTTCATTTTGGCATCATAGCGTTTGTATTCGCCTACTGCTGCCAGCATTTTGCTCATGGTTTCATGAACCTTGTCTATATCTTTTTGTTTTGGATCGCCTATTTTTATGCCTGCCTTGGGGTTTGCCCTTTTATAAATAAACTCATCCCGGTTTGGCAAATCATCCAAGTATTCTTTAACCGCTAATTGTATCAATTCTTCATTCCAGTTCTCACGCTTCATGGTAGAGAACAAGCTTTTCAGTCGCGGTGCATCATAATAAATATCGCCGGTGAAGCGCTTTAGTAAATGTTCGTTATCAAAATCATCAACCAGTTCCCTAAACAGCATAGCCGATTCCAGATCAGATAATGCCTCCAGGTTTAGCTTGCCAAAATAGTCCAGATTCTCCTGAATTATCTCGTTACAAAAAGCGTGGAAGGTATATATGTTAATGCGATAAGCATCGGGTCCAATAAACTCAAACAAACGCTTGCGCATGGCAACGGCGCCTGCATCAGTGTAGGTTAGGCACAGTATCTCATTTGGCAAGGCATCCGTATCCGTTAGTATCTTACCAATACGGGCGGCCAGGATCTGTGTTTTTCCAGTACCCGGACCAGCAACTACCAGCACCGGGCCATCCATTTTATTTACGGCAGCCAATTGCTCGGGGTTTAAACCCTCAAGTGCTTCCTGGAACTTTATATTGTATTTATTGAATGGAGATTGCATAATTGTAAAGTAAAGATAAGCATTGTTGGCGAGGGCTGGAATTGTTGTGCAAAAGTTGACAAGTAGGCGGTGATGACACCGCCAAAATAATATAGTTTACTCAGCCGTCCCCACCAACAATAGAAACCCCGGTTTCGGTGTCCTCACCGAAACGTACCTAACAAAAAAGCATCCGTTAGTAGGCGGATGCTTTCAAAAATTTTATATAATTAAATTATTTCTGCCTGAACCAAACCTGTATTGGCGCACCCGAAAAATCAAAGTTCTCACGTAGCTGATTTTCAATAAAACGGTAGTATGGTTCTTTTACATAT
>JAQBNZ010000062.1 GCA_028288285.1 Mucilaginibacter sp. | reverse complement strand
ATACTACTTTTTCAAGTGTAGATTCTATAAAATATTACACCAAAATATTAAACACCGGTATGATGACTATGGAGCCATCCACCGGAAAAATAAAAGTTTGGGTTGGTGGTATTGATCATAAATTTTTCAACTACGATCACGTAAACCAGGCTAAGCGCCAGGCGGGCTCTACCTTTAAGCCATTTGCTTATGTAACCGCTTTAGATAATGGCTTTACCCCGTGCGATAAGTTTACCGATAAACCGGTGACCATTAAATATAAAGACAACGGTAAAGATGATGTTTGGCAACCTAATAATGCCGATTTTCACTTCTCTTACCGCGAAATGTCATTACGTTGGGCAATGGGTAAATCTGTAAACTCCATTACTGCACAGGTAACCGAACATGTAGGCTGGGATAAAATTGTACAATATGCCCACAAAATAGGTATCGAAAGTCCGCTGAAATCAGTACCATCGGTATCACTGGGTTCAAATGATGTATCGGTATTTGAAATGGTGCGTGCCTATAGTACGTTCCTTAACAAAGGTGTAAAAGTTGATCCGCTGCTGGTAACCAAAATCACCGACCAAAAGGGCAACCTGATAGAAGAATTCGCTCTTAAAACTGAAAAAGTTTTAAGCGAAGAAACTGCCTGGCTAATGCTTTATATGTTCCGCGGTGGTATGGAAGAACCGGGTGGTACCTCACAAGCACTTTGGGAATATCCAAACCTGTGGAAAAAGAACAACCAAATTGGTGGTAAAACCGGCACCTCAAGTGACTATGTAGATGGCTGGTATATGGGTATTACTAAAGACCTGGTAACCGGTATATGGGTTGGTGCTGATGACCGCAGTGTACACTTTACCACATCAGAAACAGGTGAAGGCTCACATACGGCCCTGCCTATTTTTGGCGCCTTTATGGAAAAGGTTTATGCCGATCCAAAATCAGGCTATACATATGGGCCATTCCCTAAACCATGGGTTAAAATTACTAAGGAGTATGTGTGTCCATCGCCAATAATAAGGGAAGATACTACAACCACAGATAGCCTGACCATGCCATTAGATTCTGCAGTGGTAGTACCACCGGTAACAGAAGAAAATCCGGAAAATAAAACGCCGCCGCCTCACAAATAAATAGTATTACAATGATGCTTGCTTTACGCAGGCATTTTTAGTTAAATTAGCAATATTGTATAAATAGCATATATATGAATAAACTTTATACGCTCAATAAGTTAATAAAATATCCATTTATATTATTGTGCCTTGTAGCATCGTTATTGTTTAACCAACAAGCTAAAGCACAATACTTTGGGCAAAACAAAGTCCGTTACAAAAACCTAAAATTCAAGGTTTATAAAACACCGCATTTCGAGATCTACTATTACATTAAAAACGATAGTTTGATTAAACGCTTTGCACAGGAAAGCGAGTTATGGTACACTTTGCACCAGCAAGTATTCCGTGATACCTTTAACAAACCCAACCCTATTATATTATATGCAAATCATCCTGATTTTCAGCAAACCACCGCAATAGAAGGTGAAATAAGTGTAGGTACAGGTGGTATAACAGAGGGCCTTAAAAACCGGGTGGTAATGCCGATTATGGAAACCAACCAAACAACCCGCCACGTAATTGGCCACGAGTTGGTTCACGCATTTCAATATCATACTTTACTGGGTAAGGATTCAGCCAATTTTGAGAACATTGGTAACCTGCCCTTATGGATGATTGAGGGAATGGCAGAGTACCTTTCGTTGGGTAAAAAAGATGCTTACACAGCCATGTGGATGCGTGATGCTTATCTGAACCATGATATCCCAACTATAAGGGATTTGACGGAATCTAATAAATATTTCCCCTACCGTTACGGCGAGGCCTTTTGGTCGTTTTTAGGGTCAACCTATGGCGATACCATTATTGTACCTTTTTTTAAAAATACGGCACGCTTTGGCCTTGAGTATGGCATAAGGCGCACATTTGGGTATGATGATAAAACATTATCCCGTTTATGGAAAAACTCAATTGAGCAAACGTATAAGCCTTATTTAAAAGATACCATTCAAACCCCGGTTGGTAAGCGCATTATTGATGATAAAGTTGGCGGCGATCTTACTGTTGCGCCATCTGTTAGTCCGGATGGTAAGTACCTTGCCTTCCTGTCATCAAAAAGCCTGTTCAGTATTGATCTTTATTTGGCCGATGCGCAAACGGGCCGAATAATAAAGCAGCTCACAAGCAAGGTATCTAACACGCATATTGATGAATTTAATTTTATAGAATCGTCTGGCGCGTGGTCTCCTGATGGCAAGAAATTCGCCTTTAGTGTGTTTAGCAAAGGGCGCAACAGGCTGCTGGTTGTTGAGGTGCCCAATGGGCGTGTGTTAAATGACATTGCAATGGGCAAGGCCGAGCAGTTTAGTAATGTTTCCTGGTCGCCTGATGGTAAGAATATAGTTTTCCAGGGATTATCAGAGGGCCAGGGCGATCTGTATCTGTATAACTTCGACAACAAAAAGATCACTCAAATAACTAACGATAAATACTCTGATTATCAGCCAAGTTTTTCAAAAGACGGTAAAAAGATTATATACTCGAGCGACAGATCAACCTACGATACGCATTTGTCACAAGATATATCATTTAACCTGGCCGAACTTGACCTGGCTACAGGCAAAATAACTGATATTAAAATATTTAACGGCGCCAACAATTTAAACCCAATGTACTCATCAGATGGTACACAGGTTTATTTCCTGTCAAACCGGGATGGGTTCCGTAATTTATACAGGTACACATTAAGCACCGGCCAGGTTGAACAAATGACGGACTTGTTTACAGGTATCAGCGGCATTACTGAATTCTCTCCGGCTTTAAGTGTATCTGATAATAACGATATTGTTTACTCTTACTATCGTAAGCAAAAATACAGCATCTACAATGCAAAGGTTAGCGACTTTAAACCAATAACCGTTGATGGCGGCATTACCAATTTTGATGCTGCCATGTTACCACCGCCGCGTGCTGTGGGTGTAGACATGATTAACAATAACCTGAATAACTTTTTAGCCTATCCTAAAATACCAGTCGACTCAATCAAGAGCATAGCTTATAAACCTAAATTTAAGCTGGATTATTTAGCAAGTAACGGTGTAGGCGCTTCAGTTGGTACTTACGGAACAGGTTTATCAAGCGGCATACAGGGTGTATTTAGTGATATTTTGGGCCGAAACCAAATATATGCGGGCGCGGCAGTAAACGGCGAAATATATGATTTTGGCGGGCAGGTAGTTTACATTAATCAGGAAGGGCGCTGGAACTTTGGTGTGGGTGCATCTCATATCCCCTACCAGTCTGGTACGTTTAGCTCTGCATTCTCAACGCTTAATGTCAACAATCAAACAATACCCGTTTATGAAGAACGTACTGATATCATCCGCACTTTTGAGGATGCTGTTCAGGCATTTGCCTCTTATCCACTTTCAAGATCGCTACGTGCCGAGGTTGGTACAGGTGCGGCAAACTATTCTTATCGCGTTGACCGGTACAGTACTTACTATCCATATACCACTACTACTGTTAATGGTGTAGATCAAATAACAATTGGAAACGCAATTGACTTTAAGAAACACAAAGTTAGTCGCGAACAATTTAGATCAGAAACCGGTTTTGATTTGAAGCCTTTCCAAATTTATCATGTAAACACAGCTTTAGTTGGCGACAACTCTTATTTTGGCATTGCAGCTCCACTAAACGGTTACCGCTACCGTTTAGATGCCACATACAATTTTGGCACTTACACCTTCTTTGCCCCTACTATTGATCTGCGCAAATATGTAAGGGCTGCACCTGTTACCTTTGCTGCCAGACTATATGGATATGGGCGCTTAGGCGATAATGCCACAAACCTTTATCCGTTATATGTGGGCTACCCTTTTCTGATACGAGGCTACGAACCACAAAGCTTTTATAACTCTAAAAATGTAAATACTAACGGTTTTACAATTGACCAATTATCGGGTAGCCGAATTGCGGTGGCCAATTTTGAGGTACGTTTGCCTTTTACAGGACCAGAGAAGCTGGCAGTCATCAAATCAAAATTCCTGTTTAGCGATCTTAACTTCTTTTTTGATGCTGGTTTAGCCTGGAACAAAGGCAACGATATAAAATTTCAAAAAGGACCCGATGTTGTGGGTACTGACCCTACAACCGGCTCAACACTTTATAACACAAACCAGCGTGTACCGGCGTTAAGCGCGGGTGTATCATTACGGGTAAATATATTTGGCTACTTTGTATTAGAGCCTTACTATGCATTCCCTTTTAACCGTACCGATATTAAAAAACCGGTATTTGGTTTAACCTTTGCACCGGGATGGTAGTAGCTATTAGATACAAGAGGTAAGAATCAAGAGACAAGATAAGCGCGAATTTGTAGTTAAGCTGAAAGCTTAATTTTATTTTAGGCCGAAGTTTGTAAACTTCGACCAGTGTGGGGTATTACATGATATTTATTCGGGTCTTATGGAGGCAGGTAAGAAAACAATTCCAAGCACTGGGGCAATGAATCCGGCATCTGTTGCAGGAGCTCAACAAGTTTTACAAATTTTAAGAACACATTTCTAATGAAAAAAATTAAAATCCAAATTCAAAATTGTAGCGATGACCGTATGTCAATATCGAAGGAGCCGGAGGCCATACAGGCATTTATTAATGTACGCGATATGATTGAAGTTGAAACGAATGCAGAAGAAGAAGACAACATTTTAATTAATGTTGGTAAGAATGATGATGGAACAATTTATATCCAAATATGGGATGCTCTCAACACACGCTACATTATATATCACAAAGGCAAAAATATGTTTGAAGAGTATTTATAGTAGAAAGTGGTGATGTTACCCCCACTGGTCGAAGTTACAAACTGTTAGTGTCCGGAAAAAAACATAAAAAACATTTAAAAGGCCATGTCCAAGGTAATTCAAATGTTTTGAGGGGGTTATGTCGATAGCAGGCCCTATGTAACAAAAAGCTGTTGTTGGGAGTGCGTCAATGGTTTAGATGCAATCTGCCACTGGTGGAAGTTTACAAACTTCGACCTAAAATCGATTAAGCTTACAGTTTAACAGCCCTCGCCCCAAATCCTACCCTTCCATGACAATCTCTTTGGTACAATATTTCGTAAGTTTATATTATGGGACCATCGCTTTTATGATGACTTCATAACTATTTAAAACAAATAATAAAAATGAAAAAATCAATTTTGGCCATATTAATAGTAAGCATTTTTACTGCTATTGGTTGCGACAATACAAACGGGCAAAGTAAAAACACACAGGAAAACAGGAGACTAAGCAAACCTGCTGCCGAGTGGAAAAAGAAACTCACACCAAACGAGTATGAAATTATGGTAAACCGCGGTACCGAACCACCTTTTAAAAACGCGTATTACAACAACCACGAAAAAGGCGTTTACGTAAGCGCCGCAACCGGAGAGATTTTATTCAGCTCGGCCGACAAATATGACAGCGGTACCGGATGGCCCAGCTTTGTAAAGGCTGTTGACCCAAACAAAGTTGAAATTGTAAGTGATAACAGCTACGGCATGAGCCGTGATGAGGTTATTGAAAAAAGCACAGGCTTACACCTTGGCCATGTATTTGATGACGGCCCTGCAGACAGGGGCGGCAAAAGATTTTGCATGAACTCCGGTGCGTTAAAATTTATTAAAAAGTAACAGCCCTTCTTGCAGGGTGAATAGAAGGCCGTCCGTAAGTGGATGGCCTTACTCTTATACCGCTCTCAAAGTTTAAGCCGGCAGTAAGGTCAATCCAATCAGGGTTAACCGGTCTAATCATTTTTTCTTTTTGTGGCCTTGTATAGGTACTTACTTGTTTAAAGCGTTCCATCGCCTGCTCCTCGGTATTTATCTCTTCAAAATATACTAAACGGTTTAGCTGCTGTGCGCTGTCAAAAAACAAAGTGGGCATATCGCCATAAAACTTAATGGTTTTCAACAGGTCTGTGCACATACCTACATGTAAATTTTTCCTGTTTCTGTCTGTAATGATATAAACGAACCTCTTCATTTGATAAAAAAATTTGCCGGTTAAAAAATAATTACTAATTTTATGAGCATAAAAATACTAACAATTTTAGCAATTCC
>JAQBNZ010000034.1 GCA_028288285.1 Mucilaginibacter sp. | reverse complement strand
GCACCAACAGACAAGTTACCTAATTCTTCGTGCTTAATTTCCATAGCCGGGTTTGACGTTGATGCACGTATCACGCTTTTCAGATCCATGCCCATGGCCAAAAACTTCGACATGGTAGTGAGCATATCCTTCATAGCATTGTTCATGCTGCCGGTGTGTATATCTGTACTGATTGAATTAGGATAAAAACCTTCTTTTACCGCAGGTATTGCCTGCGAGTATGCAAAACTGATACCACCGTAACCTACATCAAAATAAATTCCGCGCTTGCGGGCTTCCCAAACAAAGGGTTTTACTTTTTGCGTTTGCAAGTCTACAATATACTCACGGGTAGCTAATTGGCCAAAGCAATGTGTAAAAATATCACCGGGGCTTAAGTGTTTCATAAACAATTCTTCAATTGGCAAAGGAGGCTTGCTGCCACCAAAGTCAACCATTACAGGTATACCGCCTGCTAACTTAGAAGCTTCAACAGCCCTATCAACCGGTGTCCATTCAGGGCCCTCATAATGTGCAACTTTAAAACCTACTATATATTTTTTATACTGCCGTGCAACAAGGGCTGACATTTTTGGATCCATATCTGCCGAGTTCTGTTCATAGCCACCGCGCATACCTTCGCCAACAATATTAATGAAAGCCAGTACCCTTGTTTGGGACTGATCAATAGTTTGCGATTTAAATTCAGGAAACGTGCGCCAGCCCGAGCTGCCAGCATCAACAACTGTGGTAACACCGTTACGAAAGGTAAATCCATCCGGCGGCAATGCCAGGTTACCATTCTCGTACTGATGGTCTGGCTTGGTACCAAAAAAATTGTGCGAGTGTATATCAATTAACCCCGGGGTAACATACAATCCTTTGGCATCAATAACCTGCACGGCTTGTTTGCTATCAATATTTTTTGAAACCGCTGCTATCTTACCATCTTTTATGGCAATATCCATTACGTTATCAATATTGTTTTTGGGGTCTATTACATGGCCGCCTTTAATAACTATATTATAGGTTTGTGCCTCAACCTGAAAGGATAAACATATCAGGCTAAGTATTGAAACAAGTATATTCTTCATCATTATATCGATCAAAAATTTAAAAAAGCATCCCTGTTAAGCCTTGGTATTTGTAAAGGCATTGCTAAAAAGGACGGTAAAAAAATAAACTTAGTGGCTAAAATATCATAGCAAAGCGCATGCATGTTATACTGTTAAGGCTTTTTGAAGGATGCTGTGTACCCTGCCTGCAACAACATCAACCTGATCTGGCCGTAAAAGAACTACGCCTACAACCAACGTATTATTGCCTTTTGCGTTGGCAACAATGCTTGGTGTGCCTTCTTTAAGCGCTACCAGTACATCCTTAGGTGTCGTTTTTATTTTGCTTTGATCCCATGTTACAAGTAAGCTTGGGAAAGCGTTAGCCGGGCCTTTTTCTGCAAAAATTTCTGTTTTAACAGTTTGCAAGGTTTCTAACTTGCCGCCTATTTTTTTTGCCCGCTGTTGCCAATCTTCCCATTCTTTTTTATGATCTCTTTCAATATAGGATTTCAAAGCTGCGTACATCCCAAACATCTCTTCTTTGTTCACCTTCATAGGGCGACCAATGGGTGCTTCATGCGGGCTGTGGTTTAACCGTGCGGCAGTAATCAAATCTTTACGCCCAAATAGCAAGCCTGCACTTTGCGGGCCACGTATCATTTTACCACCAGAAAAGGTAACCATATCAAATCCCATTTTTTGATACTTGAAAAGATTTTCAACCGGTGGTACGTCTGCAGCTGCATCTAAAAAGGTGGGTATATTATGCGCTTTGGCTACTTGTAAAAATTCCTCATGGGTAACACTGTGTTTTCCGGCAGCATTAAAAAACAAGGCCATAACGGTGTTTTTGTTAATAGCCTGTGCCATTTCTGATGCTCCCTCAACTTCTATTATCTTAGCGCCGGTTGTGGTTACAGCCTGGTCAAACAAATACCTATGCGATTTTTGCATGATTACTTCGGGGCGTGGGCCGGGAAGGTTAGGCAGCATCTTTATTTTTTCGGCATCGGTACCGGTTATACATGCGGCAGTACCTAAAAGTATAGCGCATGCCGCTCCGGAGGTAACCATAGCAGCTTCAACATGCAGCATTTCGGCAATCTTAGCACCTACTTTATCCTGCAATTCAAACATGTTTGCAAAATCATGAGAGGTTGAATTTATAGCCTCAAGTACTTCGGGCATCATTAGTGATCCTGATAAAAATGTCATGGTTACCCCTGCATTTATAACAGGAGTAACTCCAAGTTCTTTAAAAAAATCGCGCTTTGTAGCAGGCGGTGCTACAGCCGGTGTATGTGTTTTTGATTCGGCCTTTGCAACTATACTTCCAACAAAAGGAAGCATGGTAAGGCTTTTTATAACGTTTCTGCGTTTCATTATTAAATTTTATAGGGTAAAAAACCTGTTATATGTAAGCAATGCAATCCATTTCTACCAAAGAGTCGCCCGGAACACCTCCTTTGGCAACAGCTACAGTAGTACGTACAGGTGGCTTTTTACCAAAGCGACCTTTATAAACTTCATTCATACCCTTATAGTCTGCAATATCATTCAGAAAAACAGTCACTTTAAGCACTTTTTCCATAGACGAACCGGCTTTTATCAATTCTTTTTCCAGTTCTTTCAGTACAATCTCTGTATGTGCTTTAATTTCAAATGGTTCAACATGTGCGCCTTTACCGGCTATAAAAACCATGTTTCCCAATTTAGTTGATCCTGAAAACAAGGGTACATCCTCATATTCAGTTACATTGTTTACTTCTTTTTCGTCATTTTGTACCGGGCTGGCGTTTGCTAACCCTAATACAGATATACCGGCAACTGAAGCCAGCATTTTTTTCAAGATAGATCGTCTTTCCATTGCAGATTAATTGTGTTTAGTTAAGTAATTATTAGTTGTGACCGTATGTTAAGTATGAAGTATTAAAATTGCCCGCCGGTTTTTGCCGGCAGGCAATTTATTATCAATCAATATTAGTTATTATTTACGGGCGATCCCACCACATTCTTGTTAAAAAATCATCAGGACCCTGACGGGCGATAGCAGCCTGATAATTTTCTCCATTTAAGTTTTGCTCTGTAGCAGGATACAGGAACCTCCTGAAAATTTTACCGCCGGTAGCGTTACCTACATAGTTATTAGGTACCAGGGCCGGATAGCCGGTACGCCTGTAGGTTGCAAATACCTCCTGCGAATTTGGATAAACACCTATCCAGAATTGAGTGTATATCTGATTCATCTGGTTGTCAAATGTACCGGCTGTATTAAGCGGATGGTATTTAACATAAGTTTGAATCTGATTTGCACTAATGGCACCTGCAGGTCCAAATAATGACCATTGACGCATAGCGGCATTTATACCATCTACATATGCTGCACTTGCAGATGCTCCGCTATACCAGCCACGTAATGCAGCTTCGGAAAGTAAAAAGCTGGTTTCGGCGTTGGTTAATAACAGGTAAGGGCTGTTAAGCTGTAAAATGGTACTTTGATTAGGTTCTGAATAGGTAACAAAATTTGCCGGTTTAGAGCTTAAGCTTGATGACATACCTTTTTGGATAGCGCTTGTAGTATCTGCTTTACCATTTACATAAACTACTGATAACACACCAAGACGAGGATCATTATTAGTTTTCAGATAATTAATAAATACGTCCTGAAACTTTCCACCTTCGGGATTGCTTGAACCGTTTGCACCTATATAATCAGAATTCAACATTGCCAAAGCAAGCGGATTTTTGTTAATATCCTGACCGGCTGACACATAGCCATTAACTTTCGCTATCTCTGCATCTTGCATAATAACACCGCCTGCAATTGCCTTTTTTGCCCATGTTTCTGACGAAGCTATGTCCACTTTAGTCATGCGCATAGCAAGGCGCAACATTAATGAATAAGAGAACTTTTTCCATTTAGTCATGTCGCCGTTATAGATCAAATCGGCAGCACCAAAGTTTGCTTTTACAGGGTCAATAGCAGTTGCAGCTGCATCAAGTTCTTTAAGCATATCTGCATATATGGCTTGCTGCGTATCATATGCAGGTTTGTAATTGGAGCTTGTATAACCCTGGCCTGCTTGTGAGTAAGGAATATCGCCATACAAATCAGTAATACGACTAAAGCAATATACCCTCCAGATACGTGCGCATGAAAGCAGGTTTACCTGATCTGGATTACCAGATACTTTGCCTATTACCTGTTGTATCTCATTTATTTCTTTTGGATATGCATTGTTAAACACCGTCCATGATTGCTGGCTTTGACTAAGAATGTACTTAGCCCCAAAACCGGCAACATCGTTATAGCTGGTTGTGTACTGCATAGTGCCCTGAAGAAGATTTAGAACATCGCCACTTCCATCCAACAACGCTTTGGTAAACACAAAAGCAGGAGTTGGAGTTGGAGATGAGTTAGGGTTAGTGTTCATTTGTTCAAACCCCTTATCGCATGCCTGTAAACCCAAACAGGCAGTTAAAATCAGTATGGAGTATTTTCTAAAGTTTTTTTTCATTTTAATTGTCTTTTAGTTGATGCTGGCATTAATCACGTTTATAATTAAAACTTAACCATCAGGTTTAAACCAAAGCTTCTGGTTCTTGGCAATCCAAACGATTCAAAGCCCTGGCTTGAGCCGTTAGTAAAGCTCGATTCCGGATCGAAGTTTTTGGTTTGTGAATATACTGTGAGCAGATTTCGTGCAACAAAGGATATAGAAGCACCTTGTAAGTTAACTGCTTTAAGCTTTTCTACCGGGATAGAGTAGCTTAGTATTACCTGGCGAAGTTTTACAAAACCCGCATCATGCAAGAATAACTCTGAATATGATTTATAATTATCATAGTAAGAACGTAAACCTGATACTGGAACCACTCTTGAATAAGGATTACCGCTTTGATCAACACCTGTAAGCTGAAGCCCGTTATCGCGCCCCGGCAAAGTGGTTTTCATTAAACCCAAGCGGGTACCATAAACTTCCATTAATGAAAATATCTTGTTGCCAAATTTTCCGTCAAACAACACATTCAAGCTAAATCTTTTGTATTTAAAATCATTGGAAAGGCCCATTGTAAGTGGTGCTACACCGTTGCCTAATGTTTGTAAGCCGGTAGCAACTGGTAAGCCGGTAGTTGAATTAAATACCACATTACCATTGGCATCTCTTTGCATACGGGTACCTACTATGGCACCATAAGGCTGGCCAACAATGTTGTTAATATAAGCCCAGCCGTTTACTGATGATGCCATCTGTATCTGGTTAAGACCAGCAGCAAGCTTAACTACCTGGTTTTTATTATAAGCAACGTTGTAGCTGGTGCTCCAGGTAAAATCTTTGCTTTTTATAGGGGTACCATTAACCAAAGCTTCAATACCTTTATTATCTAATTCTCCTACGTTAAGTATAACGTTATTGTAACCGCTGGTACCTGAAATTGCGGTTGATACAATGTCATTAGTAGTTTTACGGTCATACAATGTTACATCAAATCCTAAGCGGCTGTTTAAGAAGCGTGCTTCTATACCAGCTTCTGTAGTGGTTGAAGTGTAGGGACGTAAATTGGCGTTAGTCATAGTAGTGCTTGATACGCTTTGTAATGGCTGGCCTGAACTTGGCAGCATGTTAAAAGCCTGATTGATCTGGTAAGGATCTGGTGCACCACCGCCTACCTGCGCCCATGACGCACGTATTTTCGCATAGTTGATTGCTTGCGGCAATTTAAACGCTTCTGAAAGTACAAAGCTACCACCAACCGATGGATAGAAAAGATGGTTGTTTTTAGGGCTCAAAGTTGAGAACCAATCCTGCCTGCCGGTAACAGTTAAATAAGCAAAGTTTTTAAAGCTAATATCAGTAGAACCCATTAAAGAGTTAATAGCTGTTTTATTATTTGTGGGTGTTGTAGAAACTGTCGATAAATTGGTTGAGCTATAAAAGTAAGGGATAATATAGTTGCTACCAGTAATATTCGATTGGTTATAAACCGAACGCTGCTGATTGCCGCCCACAAAGGCCGAAATGCCAAAATCTTTGATTTTGCCGTTGTAATTTAAGGTTAATAAACCGTTAGTTTCTGATGCATCAACCTTAAGTTCATTATACTGCCCGTTAGGAATATAAAGTGTTCCGGTTGGCAATATGTAATTATAATTATAGTAATAAAAATCGCGACTAACTACACCTTTCAATGATAAGTTTTTAGCAAACTCATAGGTAACGCCAGCCTGAGTCATAGTGCGGTTTTTAGTATCGAATTCCTGAAACTTATTAACCACAAAATAACTGTTAGAGGCTATAGAGGCATCGTTCCAGGGAATTTCATTGCCTTGTGCATTATAACCTGGTTTAAGCCAGTTAATATTTGCTGTATTAGCAATCATATACGGTGTCCAGTTTGGGTTACCCAAAGCATCACCTGCAGTAGCTCTGTTTTTAGCAGTTTCAATGTTATATTGCGCCAAAGCTTCAAAGCTTATTTTTTTACCCAGTTTGCCACTAACGTTAAGGTTGCCGGTTTTACGATCATAATTACTGTTGGGCAAAATGCTTTTACTGTTTAAATCAGCAACAGAAAAGCGGTAGGTAACAGCTTCTGTTCCGCCGGTAAAAGCTAATGTATTGGTAAGTGTAGAGCCGGTTTGGTAAAAGTTTTTAATATTATTAGGTTGTGCAGTATAAGGGTGTTGCAAACCATCGGCTGCTACATAAGTTGAGCCATCTATTTTGGCACCAAAAGAACGCCTGCCGGTTTGAATTGCATCGGCTTGGGTCATTGGTTTTACACCACCGTCACCCTGGCCGTACTGATACTGCCAGTCTGGAAAAACCGAAGGGGTTTCCATAGTAAAGGTTGAGTTGTAGTCAATACCAACTCCTTTTTGAACGCGGCCTTTTTTGGTAGTAATCAAAATTACACCATTAGCCGCTCTTGCACCATAAAGCGCGGCTGCGGTACCTCCTTTAAGTACGCTTATTGATTCAATATCATCCGGATTAATTCCGGCAATACCATCGCCACGGTCAACGTTACCGGCGCCGCCATTGGTGGTTGCACTTCCTCCCGGTACAGAGTTGTCTATTGGCATACCATTTACCACATATAATGGCTGGTTGCTACCTGAAAGAGAACCATTACCACGAATAACTACGCGGCTTGATCCGCCCGGGCCGGTTGATAGCCCTGTTGCGTTAACACCTGCAACTTTACCTGTAAGTGCATTGGCAAGATTGTTTTCGCGGGCTTGCGTAAATTCATCGCCTTTTACCTCCGTAACAGAATATGCAAGTGCTTTTTTCTGCTTTGAAATACCTAAAGCTGTAACAACTACTTCATTAAGGTTATTACGGTTTTCCAATAATTTCACGTCAACAACTTGCCTGCCGTTCACAGCTACTTCCTGGGTTACAAAGCCCATATAAGAAAATACTAACGTAGCACTTTCGTCAGGTACTGTTAAGGTATAGTGTCCGTCCATATTAGTTACGGTACCGTTGCTGCTGCCTTTTATTTTAACACTTACTCCAATTAATGCCACGCCTGCATTATCAACAACCTTACCGCTCACTTTTATTGGAGCAGCTTTTTGCGATTTATTTTCTGACATGGGGATACCTGCTTTTTTGTCGATAAGAATTACTTCGCCTGATACGGAATAATCCATACCCAACGGATCTAAGATCTTTTTAAGTATAAGATCCAGTTGTTCATTCTTTACATTGAGGCTTACCTCCTGATTAGTAACAATTGAGTTACTGAAAACAAAACTGATTTTAGTTTCTTTATTAATTTGTCTTAGCACATCTTTTACAGGCATATCAACCACACGTAGTGATATCCTTGTTTTTAGGTCTTGTGCCGAAACATTCTTTGCTTGTGTTACAGTAGTAAAGCATACAGAAAAAATGGTAGTAAAAATTATTACCTTGGTTAACGCTTTACATAGCAACTGAAAAGACAATGATTTATTTGTCATATATTTGATCAAAAGTTTGTAGTGAGAAAATACCCTTAATTGGGGGAACTATGAATTGAAGGGCTTTGCCCTGGAGGTTGGGTGTGCTGAAATCACATTCAACCTTTTTTGTTTATTTCTTTTTTACTCAATAGGCACTTAATTTAGTAGATTTCGTTAGTTAGTTTAGTTAGTTGTCAGTTAGTCAGTATAATACATAGGTACTATCTTGTACCTTATAGTCAGAGTGTGTAAGTTTGGTAATGGCATTTAAAATGCCTGGCAGGTTTTGTCCCTGAAAAATCGCCGTTATATGCTGTTGTGGTAATCTATTACCTGTTACTTTTATTGTTACACCATATTTGTTACTCAGCTTTAACGCAACCCCTTCCAGATCTGCATTATCAAAAATCAATTTATCTTCCATCCACGCAATGGCATCTTCCGGGTTAGCCAAACGGGTAAGTACAAAAGTCTTTTTATTACCCTGTGTGGTTGCCGATTGCCCCCTGGTTAATATGGCCAGTGCCTGGGTCGACTCATCTTTTACAGCAACCTTGCCTGTAAGCACCGTTACATTCATTGGTTTTACTTGTGAATAAGCGCTTACAGTGAATGTAGTACCCAAAACTTGCGTTTTTAACTTACCCGAGTGAATAATAAAAGGCTTGCTTACATTGTGTACCACCTGAAAATAGGCTTCACCTTTTAAATAAACCTCGCGGGTTTTACCGTTTAAGTTTTGTGGGTAACGTAAGTCGCTGTTTGCATTTAAGGTTACCTTGGTGCCATCACTTAATAACACAGTTTTAGTTTTGGCTATACCCGAGTGTTGTGTCAGATATATTGTATGATCAATATTTGCATTCCTATAAAGAATGAAGGTAAAGGCGGTAATTGCTAATACTACAACGGCAGCAAATTTAAATTGCACCTTTGTTTTCTTAAGGGCCCAAAGCCTTAATTTGATATTGCTGGATATACGGTTCCAATCAACTGCATGAGGAAGGGGCTTTTGCCCTGCACTTTCCCAATATTTTTTCATGGGACCATCAAAGCCTTCAAAGTCTTGCGATGTTTTGATAAGCTCCATCAATTCCTTAAACTCTTGTTGGGTACATGAATTATTCATGTATTTCTCCAAAAGGTCCGCTTTGCTTTGTTTTTTGTCCATTTATTCTGATTGATACCCTAAAGACACAGCAAAGCGACAATCAGACTAATCAAAATTAAAATAAAATTATGTTTTTTTTAAGAAAATGGCACTTTTAGCATGCAACTAATTAATTAAATAGAAACATAATTGAAAATTTAGTCAAAACAAATCAATCAAAGTGTACAAAATACACTCAACAAATATAAAACGTAAAAAAATAACAGAATATTTATAAAATAAGACTTACTAAGCGGGAAACACTTAAATTCTCTCCGTTTTATTTGTTAATTTAAATAAAAAAGAAAGAAAATTGCGATAATGGTAGGGTTAACACCGTTTTTGGTAAGGTAGGTGCCTATAAAATTAAGTGCTGCCATTAAATGGTTTTTAACGGTATGCCTGGAGAGATTTAAATGAACGGCAATTTCATCATAATTTAAGCCATCTTCCTTACTTAACTTATACACTAAGCGTCGTTGTGGCGAGAGTTGGCTTACTGCATTTGAAATTAGCTTTTTGCATTCAGAGACATCAACGCTTGCTTCTGTACTATTTTCGTTTTTTACTGCAACCCGCAAAAGCTCATTTGCAAGCCTGGTATCGCTTGCCGCTTTTCTAAGATAATTTAAGGAATAGTTGCGTGCTATAGTATATATATAGCCGCCAATATTTTTTACATCTTTAAGTGCCTCTTTATTAAGCCATAGCTTAATAAATATTTCCTGGGTTATTTCTTCAGCGGCATATTCAGATTTGGCAATAGCAAAAACCTGCATATAAACCTGTTGTTTATATTGCTCAAAAAGCTCTTCAAATTTTAAATTTTGATATTGTTTTAAACTAAAGCCCCTCATTAATCGCAACCGTTTTTAAGTTGTGCAAGAAAATCAGTAATATTTTGATTTCTAAGATACTCAAAAATACAATATCCAGCTAAAAGAAAATAAATTGTTAAGCCATCATTAACAAACAAGCAACTGCTTTATGTAATATTAAGAACCCCGGCTTAATAAATACAAGTTTAAAAGTAAAGTAAACCCCGGAAGCTATCTAACCCATAGATAGTTTGGTACGTAATAAATATTTTCAAAGCATTCTTGAATATTACAGCTAAAATTAATCTATTATTTACTTTTTATTAATAACGGCCTCTTCTTTTGTATCCGTATTATAAACCAATTATTTCGCCTGCTGCTCTCTTAGCACCAGGTGATGCATTAACCAATATATATAACATCATGTACAATTACGACTTTAATCCACCGTAAGTATGCCGCTGCATTTACTTTTTTATTACCCTAACCAGGTAACCAAACCAATTAGCTTAACCATAAACAGAGAGATAATATGAAAAAATTAATTTACTTACTTATACTTTTCTTTCTTTTCCCGCTTAGTTTGTTAGCCCAGCAAACTGTCATTAGCGGAAAAGTAATAGATTTTACGGATGGGTCTACACTTCCGGGGGTAAGTGTACAGATCAAGGGAACAACTACAGGTGTTGTTACCGATGTGAACGGAAGATTCCGGCTTAATGTTCCCTCTTCATCTGCAATTCTTAGGTTATCATATATTGGATATACAACCCAGGAAATAGGCGTATCAGATATAAAGAATGGCGTAATCGCTTTAAAAACAAACGCCAGTAACCTTAATGAGGTTGTGGTAGTAGGATACGGTACACAAAAGAGAGAAACGGTAACTGGTTCTATAGCGACATTAAAAAGCAAAGAACTTGTTGTAACAAAAAACGAAAGCGTAATTAATATGATGACGGGAAAAATTCCCGGCGTGCGTATTCAACAAAGAACAGCCGAACCAGGTTCTTACGCAAATAACTTAAACATTCGGGGCTTTAAAAGTGATCCTTTAATTGTTATTGATGGGGTTATTGGCGGAGACCAGGCAACCTTAGGAAGGATGGATCCAAACGAGATCGAATCACTTTCGGTTTTGAAAGATGCAGCCGCATCTATATATGGTATAAGGGCTGCAGGTGGTGTAATTTTGGTTACTACCAAAAAAGGAGACAGGACCGGGAATTTTGATATAAATTATTCAGTAAACCAATCAATTCAAGAATTTGTAGGTATGCCGGAAGGTGTTAGTGCTGTAGATTACATGTTATTGACCAATGAAAAAAACAAACATAGCTTTGACAATAACTTTATTAGTAACCTGCCGCCTGCTTATTCATATGCAGATATAAAACCCTGGCTTGACGGAACTCGCAAATCTGCCGACTGGACAGGTTTGGCCTTTAGAAAAACCGCCCGGCAGATACAGCACAATTTAAATGTTAATGGTGGCAACGAAAAAATAAGCTACTTTTTCAATTTAGGCTACCAAAAGCAGGATGGTGTATTTAAAACCGGCGACCTTAATTATAACAAGTATAATTTTCGTTCAAACGTTACTGTTAACGTAACAAAAGGCTTAAGGGCTCAGGTGTTAACATCAGGCATGATGGATGAAAAAAACCAGCCGTTTACCGATCAGTGGACAATTTACAAATATACCTGGAACCAGATACCTATTCATCAGATATATGCCAATGACAACCCGGCTTATCCGGCTGTAATGGACGATAATATGAACCCGGCAATCATTACCGACGCCAGCAAAGTAGGATCAAAAAGGTACAGGAAAAAGAACTTTGTAGGCCAGTTAAACCTGCAGTATGAAATACCAGGCATAAAAGGTTTAATTGCAAAGGCGTTATACAATATTGATTATGGAAACGATGATAATAACGAGCAAAGAAAAGAGTATACTTTATATACTTACAAAGCAGATAATGATACCTATTTGCCAAGTAAAGTACAAAGCCCGGCAAATATTCGTCGTTCTTATTACACAAGGCTGAATACATTAAGCCAGTTCTCACTAAACTACGCCAATAACTTCTTTAAATACCATAATGTTGCTGCAACATTGGTATATGAGCAAAGCCATCAAACAGGCGATAACTTTTTTGCGCAAAGGGATACAGAAATTCCTGTTGACTATCTTTTTGGTGGTCTTCCAAATGCTCAAATGCAGGGCGGGATGGATCAAAACGCATTATACGACGTAGGCTTTAGGAGCATAATAGGAAGGTTTAACTATGATTTTAAAGGAAAGTACCTTGCCGAATTTAGTTTCCGTAGAGATGGTTCAAATAAATACCAGCCTAATACCAGCGATCAATGGGGCTTTTTTCCGGCGGTATCTGTGGGTTGGGTTGTAACTAAAGAATCCTTCTTTCGTGATCTGGTTTCTGAAAATTTCCTCACCAGCTTAAAATTCAGGGCATCATATGGCCAAACCGGTGATGAGCGTGGAAGAGGGTTTAACTATGTATCAGGATTTAATTACCCTGTTAACTCTTACATATTCGGCAGCAATCCGGTTAACGGATCAACTCCAAGGCTTGGTAACCCAGGTTTAAGCTGGGCAGTAAATACCAAAAAAAACATAGCCGTGGATTTTACCTTATTTGGAGGGAAATTAGATGGTACAGTTGAGGTTTTTAGAAGTGACAGAACCGGATTGGAAGCTACCCCTTCTGTAGCTTTACCCGGCACAGTTGGTGCAGATGTACCCCAGATAAATTATAATAGTGACCGGGTACAAGGTTTAGATCTTAATTTATCTTACAGAAATACATTTGGCGATGTAGGCCTTAACATTGGCGGTAATATAGGTACAACCCGTGCCCAATGGCTAACTATTTTGCAAGGCAAAGCTGGTAATGAACTGGAGAATTGGAAAAATAGCCAGGCAAACAGATATCAGAATATTTGGTGGGGTGTAGATTATGCCGGCCAGTTTACTAATTATGGCCAGATATATGGCTATCCGGTTAACACAGGCGGCGGTAACAACAGCGTTGTTCCCGGCGATTATTATTACAAAGACTGGAATGGAGACGGCGAAATAAACAGCAAGGATGACCATCCTATTGCAACAAATGACATTCCTTTAATTAATTACGGTATGAACATGGCTGTTAATTATAAAGGGTTTGACTTGAGCGTACTTCTACAAGGCGCCAGCGGAGTTTATGTTGAGTATGGCGAGCAATTTGGCGAACCTTTAATGTATAACAGAAGCGCTTTAACCCGCTTCCTTGACAGCTATCATACTGCAAATCCTGGTGATAACATTTATGATCCAAATACAGTTTGGGTGCCTGGTTACTATCCTTCAATGGGGTCACCAAAAGCAAAAGGAACAAAAGCCATACAAGACGCCAGCTATTTAAGGATAAAAACGCTTGAATTAGGCTACTCATTACCTTCTACAGTTTTGAAAAAAATAGGTGTTAAAAAGCTTAGAGTATATGTAAATAGCTATAACCTGGCAACATTCACCGGTTTAAAAAACTACGACCCCGAGCACCAGGGCCCTAAGCCGGGTGAAGACTTTGGCGTAGCCTTGGGTGGATATACCTATCCTATGAACAGAACTTTTAATCTGGGAGCTAACATTTCCTTTTAAATTTTAAAAACATGAAAAGCATACATAAGTTAATTATAGCGCTAACGGTAAGCGCAGGGGTTTCGGTAACCTCCTGCCAAAAGTTGGATATTCCGCCAACAAATATTTTCACTCCACAAATCATATTAGGGACAGAGGCCGGTGTAAATTCACTATTAGCCACCATATACAGGTCGCTACCTATTGAAGATTTTAAGTACAGGCCTGATGGCGGGGAAGATAATGGCGGCATACCTCATCCTGGTTTTAACCCCGGTAACCCCTGGATGAATTTTTACCATGCGGGAGCTGTAACTGGTGAAATGGTTGGCCCCTTTGGTGGCATGGACATAGGCGCTGGTTTTGGATATTGGCCATACGCTAACATTCGCAATGTTAACATACTTATAAATGATTTGCCTAAATATGCTGATAAACTGGGCCAGGCAAAAGTGGATGCCATATTGGGCGAAGCTCATTTCTTAAGAGCGTATTATTACTTCGCTTTAGCAAAACGTTATGGTGGTGTTCCAATAATAACAATTGTACAAGACCCGGGCGCACCTATAAGCGAGCTACAGGTACATAGAGATAAAGAAGAAGCCACCTGGGATTTTATTGGTGCGGAGCTTGATTTAGGTTACAAGATGATGCCCGAAACAAACCAAACCGGCAGGGCAAATAAATATGTAGCAGCAGCCTTAAAATCAAGGGCAATGCTGTATGCCGGTTGTATAGCTAAATATGGTTCTGTAAACTTTGTTAACGGCGAAGCAAGGTCTTTAGGTTTTGTAGGTATTGGTTCTGATAAAGCCAATGGGTACTTTACTAAAGCATTTGATGCTGCAAAACTGCTTGAAGGGCATTATTCATTGTATGAAAAAAATCCTGATAAGGTACAAAACTATGTAGATCTGTTTTTAAAAGGCGACAGCCCCGAAAACATTTTTATAAAACAATACTCTATCGCCACTAACACTGCACACAGCTGGGATGCTACTATGTCTCCAAGATATATGACCGCGAATGCACTTTCAAGGGCATACCCTACATTGGATTTTGTACAGCGTTGGGGAGCGTTATCTATAACTAATGCGGATGGTACTCCTAAGCGCTTTAATGATCGTGCAGAACTGATGCAGGGTATTGAACCACGCTTGTTAGCTACTGTGTATTTCCCCGGAGCTGTTTTAAGAGGGCTAACGTTTGATATGCAAAGAGGCGTATACCCATCATTTAGCGGAACTGCTGCGTCTGAGGTTGCAAAGTCACCAGGCTCACGTACTTATATCCTCTCGGGCGACCCAAAAACGCTTTATCAGGGCAAAATGGTCATTGGTTTCACCGGCCTTACTTCAGCTGCTGATGATGCAGTAACGCGCACCGGCTTTTACGTTAGGAAATATATTGACTACACAAAAGCTATATCAGAAACGGATCTTTATAGAAGCCAGCAACCCTGGATTGATTTGCGTTATGCAGAAATATTACTTAACCGGGCCGAAGCCGATGTGGAACTGGGTAATACAGGCGATGCGCTTACATGTATAAACCAGATCAGGAACCGTGCAGGTGCAACACCTTTAACTTCTGTTAGTATTACAGATGTGCGTAATGAACGCTGCATGGAACTTGCTTTTGAGAACCACTACTATTGGGATTTGAAAAGGTGGAGAATTGCAGATGTTGTTTTAAATAACGCCAAGTTTAAAGGCCTTATGCCTTATTATGTTGCTAACGAAAGTAAATACATCTTTTTAGCCGAGCCCGAATTATTTCAACGCAACTACAATTTCGATAAGCGGTTTTATTACGAACCAATTCCTGGAGGAGAGCTTGGGAAAAATCCAAACTTATACCCTAACAACCCTAATTATTAAGAAATTAAAATTGGAAAACATGAAAAAATCAATCAGCAGAGTTTTGTTGGGCTTTATTATACTGGCAAGTGCTGCATGTACAAAAATAGATAATTACAGTGGCCCTAACGCCTCATTTGAAGGTAACTTAATATCAAGCGAAGGTGGGAATTTACTTACTTCACAAGGCAGTACTCAAATAAGACTGGAGCAAATCAGTTGGAGTGCAACCCCTTCTCCACAGGAGATACCAAGTAAATTTGATGGTACCTTTATGGATACTAAATTATTTAAAGGTACCTATAAGGTAATACCAAAGGGCGGCGCCTTTTGGCCAGTTTATGATACCGCAAGAGTAGAGATAAATAATGGCACTAAGCATGACTTTACCGTTACCCCCTACCTGGTAATCAAAAATTTTACCGCTACACTGGTTGGGACCACCTTAACATTACATTATGATATAGTAGCTCCTATTGGCGCGGGCCTCCCTACAATTTTAGAGACTCAGCCATTTGTTAACACCACTAAGCTGGTTGGTACAGGTGCTTCAATCAGAGACTTCTCTGATATTTATAAGAAAACGATTAATAAAGACTGGGCTAATTTGACAACAGCAGAAAAATCTATCACAATAGATATTCCTAACATGTTGCGCGGGCGAAAATTCTTTGTCAGAGCGGGGGTCCGTCTTAATGATAGTTTTAAAAGCTACAACTTCTCTGAAATTATAGAGGTTGATGTACCAAGCACATAATCAATTCTATTTGCTTTCAAAAAGTTGTTGCGGGTAAAAGTTTATGATAGTGGTTTTTATCTGCAGCAACTTCTTAACATGATCTTAAAAAATTATAATCTGCTTATGCAGATAACCAATTAGTAAACATTAAAGCTAAAATGAAATGAGATTAATAAAAACAATGATGACGTACTGCGCCATCGTAACCATATTTGCGGCAGCAGGCTGTAAAAAGGTAACATATCAATCAAGGGACACATCAAGCATAGTTGCGCCACCAGAGGTACCCGTAATAGTAGAACCCGTTGATCCTACTCTTGTAGTATTTGACAATGTAGATTCAAACACCGGATGGGAAACGGTAGGTAGCCCTGTTATTGAAAAACTGGCCCCAAAAGAAGGTACCGGATACCTTAAAAATACTATAGCAAGTGGTTCGGATTTTATGCAGTTTATTAAGAAGTCTGCTATTAAGGTAGACTCTAAATTAACCACCGCTAATGGCCAGTTCTCGTTTTGGTGGTATGTATCTGATGTATCGCTCCTTAAAGAAGATGGACAAATTGAAATCACCAGCAGTGGAGATGCTGACAAAGAAGAATACGGATGGTCAGTAGCTAAATTATTGCCTACTTTAAAAAACGGCTGGAACCAGATAAACCTTAATTTCAGAGATGCTGATCTTTCAGGAACTCCAAACCCGGCAGCCCTTAACTTTTTCCGCATATTCTTTTTCACTAAAGATAAAGTCCACGCTGATTTAATTTCGGGTGTGGATAATCTGGTATTTAGAGCCATACCCCCTTCACAACCTATTTCTTTAGACAATGCCGACCTGGCAGATGGATGGCAAACTGTAGGCACCCCTGTTATTGAAAAACTGGCTCCAAAACAAGGTGCAGGATACCTGAAAAACACCATAGCCAGCGGTGGAGATTTTATGCAGTTTATAAAGGATCTTGCAACACCGGTTAATGTAACATTTGCCGAAGCTAATACACAGTTTAAGTTTTGGTGGTATGTATCTGATGTATCTGTCCTTAAAGCGGATGGCTCTATCGAGATCACAAGTTCAGGAAAATCTGATGATCATGAATCTGCATGGGATGTAGCCCCGCTATTACCCAACTTAAAAAACGGCTGGAACGAGATTACACTTGACCTGAGCAACGCTATTAAAACGCCCGATGGAGGTGCTAATATGAAGGCAATAAACCATTTCCGTCTTTTCTTTTTCACAAAAAGTAAAGATCATCCCGATGTAATTGTTGGTGTAGATGACCTGCGCTTTGCTGAAAAATAATACCGGTAATGCATACTTAATTTAATCACAGGCATGGCAGGGAGATTCTCTCCCTGCCAACTTTACCCATTTACGTCAATTATATATAATATATATAAAGATGAGACGAAGACAATTTAACGCGCTTATACTATCATCATTACTTGCATTGGTCGGCAGTTGTTCAAAAAGCAACAAGGTACCAACGCCTGTACCGCCAACCAAAACAGAGAATCCGGTAGACCTTACCCCTTCGCCCATTGGTGATGTTGTAGGTAAAGTAATAGTTGGCTACCAGGGATGGTTTGCTGCCATAGGCGATGGATCTCCGATTGATAGATACTGGCATTGGTCACAAACGTGGGAGCAACAACCTTCGCCTACTAACACAGCTATTATATCCTGGCCGGATGTACGTGATTATACCAGCACTTTTCCATCCAAATATGCAAATTTAGGTAATGGGCAACCGGCCAATTTATTCTCATCTTTTAGTGATCAGACTATTGATATACAATTTAAATGGATGAAACAGTATGGTATTGACGGTGCTGCTTTACAGCGCTTTAACCCAAGCGGGCTGGAAGGGCCGGTACGTGATGTTATGGCAGCCAAAACCAAAATAGCTGCCGAGACAAATGGTGTAAAGTTTTATATTATGTATGATGTAAGCGGCTGGACTAACATGCAAACAGAGTTAAAAACCGACTGGACAAATAAAATGTCTGTTTATACCGCATCATCTGCCTATGCAAAGCAAAATGGTAAGCCCGTAGTATGTATTTGGGGTTTTGGCTTTAATGATAACAACCACAATTTTTCGGCAGCGGCCTGCCTGGAGGTAATCAAATGGTTTCAAAGCAAGGGATGCTATGTAATTGGCGGAGTACCTACAAACTGGCTCAAGCAAACAAGCGATTCCCGCCCGGAATTTTTAAGCGCCTATAAAGCATTTGATATGATCTCCCCATGGATGGTTGGGCGGATAAGCAATGCCAATCAATCTGATGGTTTTTATGCAAACACTAATAAAGCCGATCAAACCTATTGTAATGCCAACGGCATTGATTACCAGCCCTGTGTTTTGCCCGGCGATTTGCAGGAACGCCACCGTGCACATGGCGATTTAATGTGGCGACAGTTTTACAACATGACAAGACTTGGCGCGCAAGGTATTTACATTTCAATGTTTGATGAGTATAACGAAGGCAACCAGATAGCAAAAACCGCCGAAAGCCAGGCTTTTGTTCCCGCAGGGTCGGGTATCCTTGCTCTTGACGAGGATGGCACACCTTGCTCCGCAGATTACTATTTAAGACTTACAGGTGACGGGGCTAAAATGTTTAAGGGAATCATCCCACTTACAGCAACACGCCCAACAAAGCCTGTGTTGTAAGTGCTGCATCAATTTAAAACAAAAGAAGGGAACATATCTAATGATTGTTCCCTTCTTTTGTTTTACCCTATTATACTGATCAATTGTATAAATAAAAAGCATGTCCGGATCTCATCCCGGACACACCCCGTTACCAACATAGCTGATAACATCAACTAACTCCCGGCTTAATGTTTACTTATACCAGGATACTTTTAATAGGCATAAAAACCAGAGCCATTATTTCTTAACAGGTGGCGGCACATTTTCCTGCATGGGTACTTGCCCCCTTAACATTTTAGCAGCATAGCCGGTTAGGTACAAATAATAATCGTTAGGTATATCGTCCTCGTATGTTACAAAAGTACTTAGCCCAACAGGCGGGTTCTTTGATGCTTTAAGGATGGCTGTACCTTCGTCTACCTCATCAAACATGGCTACATACAGCATATCTGCACCACTCTTTATAGCTCCGTTAATTTGTTTCCAGTAAAATTTACCCCTGTTGCGCGGAATTTGGTTTTGAGCACTCCGGGGGTTCATATTATGCCAGCTAAAGCCGGGGAAAACAGTAGGCACATAATCAACTTTATTAGTTTTACACCAGGCTATGTCATCTGCAATCAGCTTTTGAAACGGAGGATATGTTGTTTCGTTAAACCTGCCAACAAACCAGGGGTGTACAATATCTACCTTACGTAACAGATCATGCAGGCGGGGGTCCTTCTCCGTATCACTGCCGAATTCTCTCCAATAAGTTGGTACGCCAAGCAATACAGCACATCCGCCATAAACCGGGTCGTTCTTTAAAAAATCAATAATCCGCTCTGCCTCGGCCAGGCCATATTTACGATTATCGTTAAAACCAACGCCCCAAACAGCAACCAATGGTTTACCATTATGGTACAGCCAGGTTTGTTTATTACCACGATTGGTTAATTTCATACTATCTACCAAATGTTTCCAATCTTTAATTACAAGCGAATCGCCGCCTGCACCCATTCCGGATAGATCATACATCACCGAAATTGCCCGGTGATACTTTTCTGAAAATTTAAGTGCGTTACCCAAAACCACATCGTTATGGTTGCGGCTGGCCGGGCGCTGCACATTGCCTATAAAGCGCTGTACAAAAACACCGTCAACGCCATATTGCTGCATCCATTTAAAGTGTGTTTCTACAGATGATGCATCATATGAGCTGTATAGATAGGCATCGCTGCCATTGGCCAGTTTAAATGGCGACTTATAGGTCTTTTTATACTCACTTACATCGGGCCAAACATCAATATTGGTACTGCCCGGCTCAAATTTACCATGCGATAAATAGTGATTCCAGCCACGGCCGGCACCATCTTCGGGCGAGTTAAACCAGCCTTGGTAGCCGGCCATTACCAGCCCTTTATAACTTTTAAAAGCCGAAGTTGTGCTGTGCCTTGTCTGGCTTTTAACGCCCAGGCAAAATAGTAGCAGCAAGATGCTAAACAGGTGTTTTTTCATCAGAAGTGATTTATATATGAATTTTAATTTTGTGAGATACCCCAGGTTTTGTTTGGTTTTGGCCCCATCTCCAGCTCAAGCAAACCACCGGATATTAACTGATCGTGCGTGAACCATGGTTTATTTAAAACCGCTCCATTAAACTTAGCGCTCTGGATGTATTTGTTAATTACCGAGCATTTATTGGCAAGCAGTTTAAACTGCTTGCCATTAGTTAAATTGATAGTAACTTTACTAAATACCGGACTGCCAATAGTATAAACAGGCTTGCCCGGCGTAACCGGATAAAAACCCATAGAAGAGAAAACTACAAAGGCCGACATGCCGCCGCCATCCTCATCGCCGGGGATACCGAAGATGCTGTCTTTATACCATACATCAAGTAAAAAACGGATACGTTTTTGAGTTTTCCATGGTGCGCCTACGTAATTATACAGGTAAGGGA
>JAQBNZ010000007.1 GCA_028288285.1 Mucilaginibacter sp. | reverse complement strand
GTACGGAATGGCGACGCTTTCGCCAACAGCACCCGCAAGTTATCAAACCTGTAAACTTTACCGAGTATGGTGTGCTGGTACATTTAATTAGTGAATTGGAGGATTAGTGAATTAGTGATTTTAGCATCATTAATTTATTACTGAATTGGCGTTATTGCTTACTAATTGCTGAGGTGTATCCAGCATTGCATCGTCCATTATCTTTATTTTATGTTTACCCATCAGCATAAATATAATTACACATACCACCAGCCCGGCAAAAAATATCAGGCTGATATAAAAATTATAATACATAATAGCAATCATACATACAGCCGATAACATCAATGCAATTGCCGGGAATATCGGATAAAAGGTGGCTTTAAATGGCCGCTCCAACTGCGGCTCTTTTGTGCGGAGAACAAACAGGCTTATCATGCTCATCATATACATAACCACCGCTCCCATTACTGATAAAATGATAATTTGACTGGTAGTGCCGGTATATAAAGCTGCAAAACTGATTACCCCGCCCGCAATTATAGCCCAATGCGGTGTTTTAAATTTCTGATTAACTACAGCCAATCCCCTTGGTAAATAACCACTTCTTGCCATAGCAAATACCTGGCGTGATGATGCCAGTATAGTACCATGAAAAGAGGCTATTAAACCAAATAAACCTATGCTGGCAAATAGTTTTGTTAGTCCGCTGGCTTTACCTAATGCTATGCCAACAGCTTCTGGCAAAGGGTAGTCCAGGCCGCTTAGTTTGCGCCAGTCGGTAATACCACCGGTAAATATCATTACTCCTAAAGCTAAAAACACCAAAGTTGACAGGGCAGATATATAGCCACGCGGGATGTTCCGTTTAGGATCTTTTACCTCTTCGGCCACCATAGCTACACCTTCAATAGCGAGGTAGAACCATACCGCAAAAGGGAGCGCGGCAAATACACCGCCCCAGCCAAAAGGCATGGGATTACTTAAATAGTTCTGCATTTTAAAGTGTGGGGCAACCACACCCATAAACAACAACAATTCGGCCACTGCCAAAATGGTTATAAAAACAGAGAACGTTGCCGACTCCTTTACTCCGGATATATTCAGTGCAATAAATACCACATTAAAAAACACTGCCGACCAAAAAACATCTATTCCCGGGTATAAAAAATGGAGATAACTACCTAATGCAAAGGCTATGGCAGGTGTGGCAAGCAAAAAATCTATAAGTGTAGCATAACCGGCAATAAGTCCGCCAAAGGGGCCCATAGCCCGGTACGCATAGGCAAATGCACCGCCTGCATGCGGTATAGAGGTAGTTAGTTCGGTATAGCTAAAAATGAAAGCGACGTACATTACAGTAATCACCAATGTGGCTATCAAAAACCCTATAGTGCCCGAAACCGCCCAACCAAAATTCCACCCAAAGTACTCGCCTGAGATAACCAAACCCACCGCAATGGCCCATAAATGTACAGGCTTTAATACTCTTTTAAGTTGCTTGCTATCCGGCTTTTCCAAAGGCGTTTTTTTGTGAAATTTGCACTGCCTTAAGATACTGATTATAATAATTCAAACAAAAACATCAATATTTAAATTTATTGTTAATATTATTAGATATTAAATATTCTCTGTAACATTTCTATACCATTATCATCTTACACATGGTAATGTAATTTTTCCCGGGCAAGCAAAAACATACCCTTAATGTTTCACTAACCTGTATTTAATATTAACTCTTTTGTTAAATTTGTGCTTCCTAATTAACGTTTAATAGTGCCCCAAATCAATACCTCTGCAATAAAACAAGTCTGGACAGTTGCCCTGCAAACACACTATACCCGATATAAGATTTTATCAGGTTCATTTATTGTTGCCGTTATTTTATCGGCTCTGCCTTTATTCTTCAATCAGATTCAAAAAAGACAAGGTGTAGTACTTAATGATTGGGTACTGGCTCAGCTCCCCCCATATAATGTTTCTTTATTGATATTTGCCTGCATCTGGGGTATGGCCATGTTCATATTATACAGGGCTTTGTACAAGCCCGAGATATACATTAATTACGTTTGGACGCTCATATTCATAAATATTGCCCGCATTATAACTATCAGTATAGTACCGCTTGATCCGCCAATCGGTTGGGTTAATTTAATTGACCCGCTTACAGGGGTATTCTATGGCAATGTAATTATCACCAAAGATCTTTTCTTTTCGGGCCATACATCAACAATGGTTTTAATATTTCTTTGCCTCGAAAAAAAGTCAGATAAAATTATAGGCCTTATTGCAACTATAGCAGTAATGGCGCTATTACTTGTACAGCATATTCATTACACTGTTGATGTATTGGCGGCCCCAATTATTGTATATATCATATATACGCTTACCAAATATTTCCTAAAGCGCGATCATACCCGCCAATGGTAAATTAGTAGCCGCTTCTTCTGTATAAATCCTTGTGTTTGGTAATTAAAACATTATTTTTATAAGCTGTTATAACCAGCATATACTATGCCAGCCAGCTATAAATTATTTAAGAAGAATTTCCTTGTTGCCATATGCCTTTTATTTAGTGTATATGTAAGCGCACAGCAACAAACGCCCCGCCAGTTGTTTCCCGGTTTGTTTGAGGCAGTACAATCATCAGATGTTTTTCCGGATAATAAAACCTTTGTGGATTGCACACCCAAGTACTCGCCCAACCTTATCATGAAAGCTTATAATGAGCAATTGGGTAAGGTCGGCTTTAACCTAAAGGAGTTTGTGATGGCCAACTTTACCGTGCCGGGTGGTGTTACCCACGCTTTTACAACCAATATTGAAGATGGTATCCGTAAGCATATTGATACTTTATGGCAGGTATTACAACGTAAGCCCGATGCTGCCTCTAAACTATCATCACTGGCGGCATTACCTAATCCTTATATTGTACCGGGTGGCCGTTTCAGGGAGATATATTACTGGGACAGTTATTTTACCATGCTGGGCCTGCAAGAAAGCAAACAGTTTAAGGTGATCAATAACATGATTGATAACTTTGCTTACCTGATAGATACTTATGGTTTTATACCTAACGGAAACCGCGCTTATTATTTAACCCGCTCACAGCCTCCTTTCTTTTCGTTAATGATAAACCTACTGGCAAAAACCGAGGGCAATAAAATCCTGGTCAAATATCAACCGCAACTCATAAAAGAATATAATTACTGGATGCTGGGCTCGGCTGTTTTAACTAATAATAAAGCCATCCATCGTGCTGTACGCATGGCAGACGGAACGGTACTTAACCGTTACTGGGATGAAAGTGATGAACCACGGGAGGAATCATACATTAAAGATGTGGATGCCGCCAAAACTACTAAACAACCACTGCCTGTTTTTTATCATAATATAAGGGCCGCGGCTGCTTCCGGATGGGATTTTAGCAGCCGCTGGTTTGATAGTTCAGCCAAACTGGGTACCATACAAACAACCAACCTTGTACCTGTAGACCTCAATTGTTTAATGTATAACCTGGAGCTTACTATTGCTAACAGTTATCAGACACAAGGTAATATTGCGCAATACAAAATTTACCAGGCCAAAGCCGATGCCCGTAAAAAGGCAATACTGAAATATTTTTGGGACGAAAAAAACAACTGGTTTCAGGATTATAACTGGACAACCCAAAAACTCTCTGCTATACCAACGCTTGCGGCAGTTTTCCCGTTAGAATTTAAGATAGCTACCTCCGAACAGGCCCAAAAAATAGCCGCCGGACTAAAAACCAACTTCTTGAAGCCCGGGGGACTGGTTACTACCCTTAACTTTAGCGGCCAGCAATGGGATGCACCAAACGGGTGGGCACCACTGCAATATATTGCTATTGACGGCCTTGAAAACTATAACCATCGTGAACTTGCCAAAGACATTGCCACCCGCTGGACACGACTAAACATCCGCGTTTTTAAACAAACCGGTAAACTTTTAGAAAAATACAACGTGGTTGATACCAGCCTAACCGCAGGCGGCGGCGAATATCCCCTGCAAGATGGTTTCGGTTGGACCAATGGGGTGCTGTTAAAGCTGATGAATAAGTATCAATTGGATAAGCAGGGAGATTAAGGTTTCTCGTAGGCCAGAGGCCTTGTAATAATGGTCACTCGGCTGGAGCCGAGCGACGGCGGAGGGCCTTCTTTATTTTAGTCGCGGCTACCGCAAGCGTCCCGCTTGTGGTTTTAGGACAGTAAACATTTAGGCTGAACAGATATTTCTAAATCAAGAATATCAGCTTTTCATGGCATTTACTAAGCATTGGTCCACAAGCGGGACGCTTGCGGTAGCGGGGCGGCGAATATCCTCTTCAGGATGGTTTCGGCTGGACGAATGGGGTGTTGCTAAAGCTGATGAATAAGTATCAATTGGATAAGCAGGGAGATTAGATTGTCTCGCAGGCCGGAGGCCTTGTAATAATGGTCACTCGGCTGGAACCCCCAGGTGTCTGGAAGATTAAAAAGAAGCGGCGGGTTGTGCGATTCCCCTCTTGAGAGGGGTGTAGGGGGGTGTCCTTTGTGCGTGAATAACACACCCCTGCAGCCGCACCACCGACGCGCCCCCTCTCAAGAGGGGAATTTTGTTAGCAATATCAATCTTCCGAACACTTGTGGGCTGGAGCCGAGCGACTGTGAAGTAACTTAGCCAGTGCTACTACTTCACCGTATACGTAGCCTTATTAACTCCTACCCCAGTAATTTTAAGTGATTTCCAGTTGGATGGCAGTTTGCTTTTTATTTGGACTATACCCGCCGGGGTAATATCCAAACCACCGAAGCCCATTAGCATGGCCTGTATAATACCGCCTGCACCTGTTGCAAAATATGGATTAGTACCACCTTTAGTCTCCGCAATTACACGGAACGGCGGGTTAAGGTTAGGCTCGTATGCATCTTTAAACCAGTGATAAGCTTTTTCACCATTGCCTAAACGGGCATATAGTAACGCAAATACCCCTTGAGTCATGGCCGGGGTACCTTCATTTGGTACACGGGTTTCATAATATTCCAGGTCTTTTTTAATCTGCGCCGGGTCAGTTATGGTTTTAAGCGGGTAGGCTAATAAGTTAACATCGGCTTGTTTAATGCCTTCGCCTTTGTAGGTGGCAAACTCACTGGTTACGCCATCGGCTATTTTAAGGATCGGGATATTTTTTGCTACATGCGCCCAATCCGGGTCAGCTTTTAAGCCTAAAATTTTAGCAGCAGCAGTAGCGTTTAGCAAGTTGGCTTGTGCAGCTGCATTGGTAAACGCGTTGTTATCGATGTTCTCGGCCCACTCATCGGCAGCTACCACATTCTTAATATCATAATGACCTGCACCGTTACGCTCTACCCGGCTTGCCCAGAAATCGGCAGTAGCAGATAGCAGCGGCCAGCCTTTTTCGCGCAGCCATTGTTTATCCTGCGTTACACAGTAATAATTCCATGCAGCCAAAGCCACACAGGCACTAATGTGATGCTCAAACGGGCCGCTTAATGCCCAAACAGGTGTTTCTTCTACCCCACTATCAGCGCTTTCCCAGGGAAACATAGCTCCTTTATAGCCGTGAGAGAATGCATTTTTTCGGGCGCTTTCCAGCCGTTCAAAACGGTATTCAACCATTGATTTGGCAATCTCCGGGTGCAGAACCAGCATGGCCGGGTACATCCAAATATCAGTATCCCAAAATACGTGGCCGTTGTAACCTAAGCCTGATAGTCCCATTGGTGATGGCGACAATGCCGTTCCCTCACGTGAGAATGAATACAGGTGGTACAGCATGCTATGTACATCTTGCTGTGCCTGGTCATCGCCTTCAATCTGGATATCGCTTTTCCAAAGATCGTCCCATGCTTTGTTATGAAACTGTATTAAGCGGTCCCGGCCTTCCAGTTTGGCAAAAATGGTTAAGCGCTCAGCTTCATTCAGCGGGTCGGCATGGTGTGCCGATGTGATGGATGATCCTGTAACGCCATATTTATAAATTTGCCCGGCACCAATGGCACGGCTAAATTTCATCAGGTGCATGTTGTTGTCCCACATTTCATGGATAACGCGCGGCTCTTTGCCATGCTCCTCATTAAATAAAAATGAGGTAGAAGCACAAAGCTGCAATTTACCTGTAGGGCTTTTTGCTGTAGATGTTAACAGACTGATAGTTACATGCGGCCTGTCAATCTCATTATAATAATTCTCTACCTGCTTTAAAGCATCCGGTGCTTCCATTACGCTGGCAGCAGTAATATTGATGGATTTTTTTGCGGTAATTGCCACGTCCATCAGCACAGTAAAAGGCAACTGGCGCAGTGAGTAATAGGTGTAGCTAATGCTGGCCTTATCGCCATAGTCAAATGTGGTAGTGAAGGCGGCATGATGCATATCCAGCTCCTGCTTAAAGTTACTTACCATTTTAGCATCAAGGCGTTTACCATCAACTTCAAGGTACATATTAAGCAGGTTAAAGCTATTTAAAAAGTTACTTACACGGCCACGGCCATACAGGTCATAAGCGCCGGCAAGTACTACATTCTTTACTTTAAAGGGTTCTGGCGATGATACAATACCAATCATCCCGTTAGCGGCTGTAATGCCGTAGTAGTTGTTTGGGTCTATTTTATCGGCCTTTATCACCCACGGGTTAACACTTTGTGCCGATAGCTGAGTGGCAGCAAACAGCATAATTATTGTTATAGCGAATAGAATTCTTCTCATAGAAAACATCGTTATTTTATTTTTAATTTCAATTTTTCTTTTACCAGCTGACCAATTTTACGCCCCGTCATATTACCTACTATACAGGCATTTTTATAGTGGATGCCGCCATAAACGCGTGACATGGCAGCTTCTTCGGCAGCAGCCCTGAATGATGGGAATGTACGTGGTGCAATTCCAAACTCCGATTCTGATGAATCGGTATAGGCTACATTATTGCCAAAGTCCTCGGTAAGCACCTCGGCAGCAGCGGCAGATATTACAGCATGCCCGCTAATATATTCTGGAAACGGAGGGGTTTGAATATACGGTCTCCAATCAGGGTCAATCAACTTAGTAATTACCGTTTCGGGGCGAACGCTGTTAGCTTTGTATTTAACATACCAGCAGTTAATAAAGGCATCAAATAAAGCAATGGAAGTTTCAGTGTAAGCAGCTACAGTTGTACCAAAATCTGCCTTTGCTATTTGAGAACCCACACCTGCAATGTTCATCCAGTGCCCACCTGGCGAAAATTTCTTGGTAGCAAACGAAGCATGCCCTATTACGTTCAGCTTAAAGGCATTATCATCCCAAAAATCGGCCATGTGGCGCTGCTCTTTGCTTAGGCTGTCGCCCATGTTTTTTACTTCTATTACAGCTTTGTAAAAGGTACTGTTCTTATCCGTCATGTTATAAGGAGGGGGCTCAGGGGCAGGAATCTGTGATGCTGAATCTAAAACCATGGGCCTTATTTCGCCCCAATGCGGTTCAAGCGCCTGGGCATACATGGGTGGGGTTGGTATCCAGCGGCCATCCTTACGGTTCACGGTATATTTACTTGCACTGCGTGTTTGCGCGTAATTGTCTTTCTTACTCCAGGCCATAATGTGTTTGGCAACAACATCTGAGTAAGCAACTGAATTTTTAAACACATCAGAAGGCATGCCGGCATCTTTTGCCTTTTGCTTTAACTCTTCAACATAAGTTTCCATACTTCCTTCGGGGAAGGTAACCGCGTTGCCCACATAGCAAAAAGACAACAATGAGGCAAACTGGAAATCGATCTCTTTGTCTTTAGCGGGTTTTGGTGTAGCGGGAAGGTGCTTTATTTGCCCGGCCAGGGAGCGGTAATGTTTAGGATCGCCGGCGGCAATAACCTCATAAGCGGCAATGTTAGCATAAACATAATTACGCGAGGCAATAACCGGCGGAAAGTTATTTTCTAATACAATATCATTCAGTTTTTTTACCGTTGTACGGAATAGTTCAGGGTTATGGGTAATTTTTTGATAGTCGGCTTTTTTACAGGATGCAAATATTAATATTACACCTGCAAGTAAAAACAGGAAACGGTTCATAGCAATTAATTGGTTTAAGAAAATCCTATACAATTGGTAAAGGTTATATTGGTTCTTTTCTTTGGTTTTACAGGCTAATATAGGGTTTTTATGTAAATTGACCTGTATAAAAACTGTTTGATTTTAACTGCCTTAATTAATTACTTTTGCAGGGCAAAAAAGCGATCACGCTTGTTTAAATTTTGCTATATTCCTGATTGATCTTTTATGAAAAAACCGGCTCTAATTGTTTTGGGTTTACTGTTACTGGCCTTTATAAGTATCTACTTTATTATTCCTCAATACATCACCGCTAAAAGTGTTACACGGGTTGATGTTACCGATGTTAACGTTTTTAAGTTTATTATTAAGCCAGGCTCATGGAAAAAATGGTGGCCTGGTGAACATACTGGTACAGATAGCACGGTGTATACGCATAACGGTATCACTTATACTCTTCAAAAAAGCACTAACAGCTTTATACAGGTTCAGATTAAAAACGGCGGCGATATACTGGATAGCCGTATTACTTACCTGGCAGCCGACGAGGGCTCTACCAATGTAACCTGGGATGCTTTACAACAAAGCAGCATTAACCCATTTGCACGGATAGCTGAATTTATCAGGATAAAAAATATGCAGAGGGATATGGATAGCATATTAATGCAGTTTAATAAATTCATGCAAAAGGATGTAAATGTTTATGGCATTTCATTCAAAATAAAAAAGATAACCGCCCCATTACTGATAACTACCTCTACTACTACCAAAACTTATCCGACTATGGAAACTGTTTACGGTTTAATAGAAAATTTACGAAAACAAATAGCATCACAAGGAGCCAAAGAAGCCGGCAACCCAATGCTTAATGTTAATCAAACAGATAATAACGAGTATGAAGTAATGGTTGCTGTACCCATAAATAAAGTAATAATACCAGGTGCTAATACTAAACTAAATGAAATGGTTAAGGGTGGTAATATATTGGAGGCAGATGTAAAAGGCGGCAAACAAACAGTTGCAAATGCTTTTGTACAATTAAAAAATTACCAGAAAGATCATGGGTTGATATCACCGGCAATGCCTTTTGAAACACTTATAACTAATCGCCTTACCGAAAAAGATACCGCTAAGTGGGTTACCAGGTTGTACTGGCCAATTTTTTAAAACCGGTTCATTTGTTTATCAATACCAGCTTACCTTCATAAGTTGTAGCTATAAAGCCTGTGCCTGCAGCTGTTTTAATTTGATGCAAGCCGTTTATTTCCTCAAAGTTTAACAACGGATTTATCCAATACTCCGGCATAGCCATTTGCTTTGTGCGAGCGTCATAATGGGTGGTAACCAGGCCCAGCGCATCATATTTACCTTCGTAAGGTACAACGCCCCAAAAGTTACCATTCAGCAAAATATCGCCCTGTTTATTATTTAGCGGCATTATTGATCGTATGGGTGCCTGCTGGTATAAGTAAGGCAGCTCTGTAACGGTTTTTGCATGCAATATATCGCTTATGAAAATACTCCTGAACTGGTTGGCTACTAAACGGCCACTATCGCTCAATTTATCTTTAAATATTTCTTCGGTAGTTTTATCAGCCATTTTCTGGAAGCTTAACCACTCCTTTTTCAGATATGGCAACTCCTGCTCCAGATCATTTTTAGGGCGGAACGGGTAATATTTCCCTTTGTAAAAATAAGACACTATCAAGTCATTCTTGCCATCATTATCTACATCATTATTGTAAGCATACAATGGTTGCTTGCCGGTAACATTATACTTATTGTTCTCTCCCCAGTTACCCGCTATCAGGTCGGCTTTGCCGTCATTATTTATATCGGTAACAATTGCAGATTGCCACCAGCCTTTTGCATCGTCAAGCAGTGGCGACGTAAATTTCACCAGCTTTTTATTATTATTCAGAAAGATCTGTATCGGCTGCCACTCGGCTGAAATAATAATATCATCGGTACCGTTGTGGTCAATATCATTTGCTGAAATATTGGTTATAAACTGTATCCCTGTTAGTTGAGCAAACTGATTTTGGGATGCTATGGTAAAATTGCCATCTTTTTTATTCAACAACACTACTGATGCTGCAGGTGCGGTATAGTTGGTGAACGATACACTATTGCTCAGGAAAATATCCTTTATCCCGTCACCATCAAAATCATAAATAAATATTTTTGATACCAGGTTTGCAACTTTTGGCAGGGCCTTATACTCAAATTGAAAATTACCCTTGTTGATATATAAACGCGGTTGCATGCGCTTACCAACTTCTATAAAAGGATGGTTTGCACTCAGCACTATCAGGTCTGGCAGGCCATCATTATTTACATCGGCCCATTGTGCTTCGGTATCGCCATATTCTTTAAATGCTTCAAAACCTTTTACGGCCACCTTAGTGAACGTACCGCTTTTCGATCCGGCTAAAATGTATTTCTCTTCGTTTGCAATGCTGCCAACATAAATATCGTCAATGCCGTCTTTATTCACATCTGCTACGGCTACGGCCGGGGTGTGTGGTAAATAAGTATGCGGTAATAAGTTGTAATAGTTAAAATCGGGCGTCTCAAAGGTTTGTAAAGTAGCCAGTACCTTAGCTTTTACAGGTATGCTGTTAAACTGCTTATCAAAATTAATATAGCTTGCAATTAATGAAGCAACATCTATAATTGTTTTAGCTTGTGCCTTATTGTATGTAATAACCGACTTTTTATTTAGGCTGAAGTTTTTAATTACCTGGTACGAATTATCTGGCCAAAGCACCATCAGCTCAACAGGCTTATCTCCGGGTAAAAAAGTAAATATCAAGTTATTACCCTGCGTGCTTTCATAAGCTGTACTGGTTTGTATCTCCTGATGGTCTACCTGTTTTTGCGAGCGCATGAATAGTTTAGTGCCAATTCCATCCGGATTGGCTTTAGTATATTTCACGCTCACCTTTACAAAAGCAGGCTTTTTATCGCCGCTCTTCTCCATTGTCATGTTTTGGTAGATATAAGCCGGCTCATCCATGTTATTGGTAACCAGTTCCAAATCTCCGTCATTATCCAGATCTACAGCTACTGACCCTGCAGATATAGATGCCTTTTCCATATCGTTTGCTGCAGATACATCATTGAATTTCAATTCATCTGCACCGTGATATAGGTAATTGTGCACATCGCCGTTAGGCATTAAATTGATTTTTTCCCTGTCAAAAAACCGAGTGGTTTTAAAATCTTTAATTGTATTGGGATCACCCAGAAATTTCAGGTAATCCATATCATTAAGACGTTTTTTAATCCCGTTGGAGAAAAACATGTCCTTGCGCCCATCCATGTCAAAATCATGCACCAGTGGCGACCAAGTCCAATCCGTTGCAGACATACCTGAGTACAAACTTATATCAACAAATTTTTTACCATTACCCACATTTAGCTGCAAAGAGTTTTTGGAGTATTGATAATAGTACCCGGCGTTTACCTCCTGGTTGTAAATATCAAGCGGCTCATCATTAATGGTTGATTTTAACGCCTTAATTTCTTCGGGCAACATATCAGTACTAATCACATCCAAGTGGCCATCTTTATTTACATCACTTAAGGTATTACCCATAGAGAACAAACTGGTATGCCCAAATGCGCTTTTCAGCTCCTCTTTAAAAGTGCCGTTTTGTTGATTGATATAGTAGTAATCCTGTTCAAAAAAATCATTACTAACATATATATCGTCCCATCCGTCGTTATTTAAATCGCCTACGCTTACACCCAAACCGTAACCTATGGGAGCCGAATAAATACCCGAACCTGCGGTTACATCTGTAAACTTACCGCCATCATTTCTAAACAGGTGATCGCCTGCGTCATGACTAACTTTAAAACGTTGGGAGGAGTCGCCATAAGTATCATTACTATGCACAGATGAGGTAAGCAGGAACATATCCAGATCGCCATCTTTATCATAGTCAAAAAAAGATGCCTGCGTTGAGAAACCCGAAAAGTCCAGTCCGTATTTAGCGGCCGATTCTGTAAAGGTCATGTCGCCATTGTTGATATACAGCTGATTTTTGCCCTTAAAGTTTTTGAAATTTGCAACCACGCAAACATATATATCCTTTAAGCCGTCGCCGTTAATGTCTACTACGGTTACACCGGTTTTCCAACTACCGGTACCGGCTAAACCCGCTTTGGCAGTAACATCCTCAAACTTAAGGCCGCCCTTATTAAGGTATAATTTGTTGGGACCCTGGTTAGATGCAAAGTAAAGATCTTCCAGTCCGTCGTTATTAAAATCGGCAGATGCGAGGCCTGCCCCATTATAAAAATACAGGTAGTCCAATATATTCACCGAGTCTGATTCGGGATTCTTGTTTACAAAATCAACATGGCTTTTTTCGACAGGTAACAATTTAAAAATACCATCGCCTGCATTTTTGGTTTTGCATGAGCTTAAAAGAATCAGCCCCGCCATAATAACCAGGCAACCGAATGTAAATGATCTGTATAGATTAGCTTTCAGCATACCTGGCCTAACGTAATTTGTAAGCTTTAAGCTTATCATCATTAATACCGAATAAATAATATTTTGATCCCTGGCTGTTTTTTATCATCAGCGAAGAACGAACCTGTCCGGTTAGTTTTATACCACTTTGCGCCGGTGAAATATACATAAAACCGTTTTTAGTATACTTATAAATTTGCCCATAACTTGCATCTAAACGGCCAACCTCTGGCTTAAAGCCATAAAAGTTACCGCCAAGTATCATTGCCGGCACGCCACTGTTATCAATATCATCAACCAAAATAGTACCTACGTTTGATAGCTGTGCATTATAAGGGAATGGCTTTATTGTAAACTTGTTACCATCATTAATAAATACGGCAGATGCCAGGTAATTCATTTCATGCACTTCGGCACCTTGCAGGGCTTCGTCATTAAATATCTCGTTAAATTGCTTGCCTGCATAATCTGTATATTTTAAGTACTTCTTTTTAAGCAATGGCATTTGGCCCACCAGATCAGGCTTCATATGAAATACATAGGGGATATGGTCTGTTTTGTACATTGATGTAACACATTCCTTAGTGCCATTATTGTCAAAATCCTTTATATATATTTTCATGGGCTCGGCGGCAGTAGCCCTGAATTTTGAGTTAAGGCCAATATTACCTGCAAGTATATCCGGTTTGCCATCACCATTAATATCTGCAACTTGCAGGCTGCCCCACCAGCCTTTGTAATTATCCAGCTGCTTGTCTTGTATAAATGTGCCTTTGTTGTTCTTAAATATTTTTATGCCCATCCAGTTACCGGCAACAATCAGATCGGGATAGCCATTATTATCAATATCTGCCCATTGAGCAGCTGTTACCATACCTAACTTAGTATCACCCAAAATTTGTTTTGATACATCAGTAAAATTGCCTTTGCCATCATTATGCATCACATATGATTCCGGCGAAACACCATAGGTGCCCGGTACACTGCGCCCACCAATAAACAAATCAAGGTGGCCATCTTTATCATAATCACTTGCAATTATTACCGATGCATTTACCGGGGCGTGTATTCCTTTTTGCGCATTTCGATGCAGGTTACCCTTGCCATCATTTTCGTAAAACCGTGGGAAATATACAACTGTACCAGCCTCATCCTCGTTACCGCCAACTCCAATTATCAGGTCCTCGTCTCCATCTCCATCAAAATCGCCAAACACTGCTCCTGCATTTTCAAGGTATGTTTGTGTTTTCAGATCCTGAGGAATATACCGCTTAAACCTGCCGCTCTTTTGCTGTACGTATATAGCAGCCGGACTATCTTTTGAGCTTCCAAAGTAAAAATCTGTTAATCCATCTTTATTAATGTCGCCTTTAGCCATGTAGGGGTTATCTGTTGATAACATTTGCAGCATCAGGCGCTCATTATCAAAATCTATAAATCCATTTTCGGTATGCTTTGGTACCGAATCAAACAAGGTTTTGGCAGCCTCAACAAACAAAGGTTTAATTGGCGGTTTAGCAAAGTTGTATGTTTGGTTAGCATTCTCAATTTTATATGTATAAACCTTGTTTGCCGGCAGGTTTTTGGTAACCTCATATTTACCGCCCGGCCAAATAATCTGTAATGAATCTACCTGTTTTACTTTGCCTAACCCAATAGTTATAAGATTTGGTGATGTACTACTTTGAAAGCCGCGTGTGGGCTGGTGGTAATACACATATGATGCTCCCTTGGCAAATGCTTTTATAGTTGTGCCTACACCAAAACGGTTCTGTTTGTTACCTTGTAATTTTAACTGGATATAATTATTACCCAGCTTTTCTGCATTACTCTTATAAACAAACAAAGGCATGTTAACATTATTTACTACCAGGTCATTATCGCCATCCCCATCCAAATCGCCATAGGCAGCTCCATTACTAAACGAAGGCTGATCTAAACCAAATTCTTTTACTTTATTTGTAAAGGTAAGATCATGATTGTTTAAGAACGCATAGTTTACCAATGGCGTTGAAACCATCTTATCTGTAAAGTTCCTATAATCAAACTTCCGTTTTTCGGCAATCTTCTCCATATTCTCACGGTTGCCTAAAAATTCAATATAATCCTGGTCAGTAAGGTCTTTATATATGCCGTTAGATACAAAAATATCTTTCCAGCCGTCGTTATCCATATCAAAAAATAATGCGCCCCAGCTCCAGTCTGTTGCACTAACACCCGCTTTAAAGGCCACTTCAGAAAAAGTGCCGTCGCCATTGTTTAGCTGCAGGCAGTTTTGCATGTACTGGTTAAAGTAACCGTCATGCTGTTTTAGTTTTATCACATCAAATGATTCAAACGAGGTCATTTTCTTTAATCGCTTATCGCCTTCTGGCAGCATTTCGGTTGTGAAAATATCCAGGTTTCCATCGTTGTTAATGTCGGCAATATCCGATCCCATTGAGGCCAGGCTCAAATGGCCGGTCTCTTCTTGTATATCTTCTTTAAATGTTCCGTTCTTTTGGTTAATGTATAAGTAATCACGTTCAAAAAAATCATTGGATACATAAATATCCGGGTAACCATCATTGTTAATATCGGCTACTGATACGCCCAGGCCAAAACCAATATCGCTTGAAAATATACCCGCTTTTTTGGTTACATTTATAAAGTGACCACCATCATTACGGTATAAACGCGCGCCGCCCAATTCATCAACTACCGCGCGCAGGTTCTTGCTAAAATCAAATGAACCTATTGGCCTAAAGGAGTTGTTGAGTATAAAACAATCCAGATCTCCATCATTATCATAATCAAAAAATATCGATTGGGTAGATAGACCGTTGTCAACAAGCCCGTATTTAGCGGCCTCTTCTTTAAAAGTACCGTTTGTTTGATTGATAAAAAGTTCGTTGCCCTTTCTATCAATGATGTTGCCGCTATGGCAAACGTAAATATCCAGCCAGCCATCGCCGTTAATATCAACCATGGTAACACCGGTGCTCCAGTATTTGGTGCCTTTAACCCCGGCTTTATCGGTAATGTCATCAAATTTCCAGTTACCCTTATTTAGATATAGTTTGTTGCCGCCCTGGTTTGATGTTAGGTAAATATCATTCAATCCATCGTTATTAATATCGCCTATAGCAACACCGCCACCATTGTAGTAATTACGAAACGTAAACACATTGGTTTTATCCTGCTCATTTAGTTTATTAATAAAATTAATACCTAATTCACTGTTATCTTGTATTGAAAACAACGGGGTTTCAGCGCCATTTTTTTTACAGGATACTAAACCGGCTAAAACAATAATTAAAGGAAAAAGGGATCTTTTTTTAAACATTGCAAGGTGCAGAAAAAACAAACGTAGCGAATTTCTTCGCTACGTTTAAAATCAAATATACTAATTGGTTATTGTTTCTAAAAATTAATAACCCTGGTTTTGTTTTAAGTTAGGGTTAGTATCAACCGCACGTTGTGGAATTGGGTAAACGGTGCGTGTTTTAGCAGTTGCGGCAGGGCGCTGATCAACCGGATCGTTAAATTTCTCGAAACGGATAAGGTCGTTCCTTCTCCAGCCTTCCCAGTATAACTCACGGCCGCGTTCTGCAAGCAATGCTGTAGCATCAACAGCAGCTAAAGGTGTTGCACCACGTGGAGTACGTATAAGGTTAACAATTCCTAAAGCACTTTGGCCAAGTGGATCAGTACCACCACGCATTATTGCTTCAGCTTTCTCTAACATAACGTCGGCATAACGCAGAAATACGTAATCGTTATCTGAGTTATCATCATTAACAGTACCGTTTGGTGATGCTTGTGGGAAGTATTTAAATACACGAATACCCTGAGCTTCTGTAGAGAAGTTTAAGTTAACCTCCGGAGTGAAAACAAGTGGCTGACCACCACGTTGTTTTAAAGCTACACCACCCGGACCATATTGCTGCCCAATTGCAAAACCTGCTCTTAAACCAACCAGATCAGTCAAGCCTGGGTATGCAACACCACGGCGCTCATCTGTTGCTTCAAATGATTTGTAAAAATCAGCAAGGGTTGTAAATCCATTCCAGCCACCGGGTGTCTGGTTGTAGTGTAAGCCCATTCTCCAACGATTTTTAGCCGAAGCCGGTGCGCTGGTTGTAGTATTGTATATACCAAAGATGTTACCATGAGATTGCTGAGTGTTATCCCATGCAAAATCCTGAAAGTACTTACCGGCAGGCTCTAATGTATAACCGGCAGCAGTAATTTTGTTAGCATACTCAATTACTTTATCCATATCAGCTTTGGCAAATGTGAACGGACCGCCAACTGTTGTAGCAGAGTAAACGGCTCTGTTTAAATATACTTTTGCCAAAAGCGCTTGTGCCGCCACTTTATTTGCCACCCCAATATTAGCCGACGTAGCAGGAAGGTTAGCTTCAGCAAATTCCAGATCTTTTATAATAAAATCTGTAGCTTGTGGGCGGGTCATAACCGTTGGGATAGATGACGTTGGAGCATCAGGATCACGGAATGGCTGCTGCCCGTATAAGTCAACCACCTGGAACATAAAGTAAGCACGTAAAAAACTTGCCTGCGCTTTAATGCTATTATCAGTTGCTTTGGTAATAACTTGTGTTGCACGAAACACACCAATGTTTAATTGGTCCCAGGTAGCATTAATCTGGTCGTGAGTTGCCGTCCAGGTATGTGTATGCAATTTACGCCATGTACCAAAATCTCCCCAGTCTGTACCGCGGGTTGGGCCCATCATTTCATCTGTAGGGTGTTCTTGTAAGGCATAAGTGTTGGCCTGGTCGGTTTGCCCGTATAATTGTGAGTAAACACCACCCAGCTCTGCCGAGCCGGCGGCATTACCATATAAAGATCTTGATCCGTAAAGTTTCTCATCCAACTTTGCGCAGCCTGTGGCAGCTATACAAACTATAGTAAATATAGCCGTACGTGTAATATTTTTTTTCATTTTCATAATATTAAAAACTTGCGTTTACGCCTAATGTGAATATTCGTGCCTTTGGATAAGAAGTATAATCTATACCACGTGAAGCCACGGCATTTATTTGTTTATCTGTGTTAACTTCAGGATCCAAACCACTGTAATTTGTAATCAGGAACAGGTTTTGGCCTGTAAGTGACACCCTCAGCGATTTAAATGCGCTGTTTTGCAGTCCGAAAGTATACCCTAATGTTGCGTTACTTAATCTTAAGAAATCGCCTTTCTCCAAGAAACGGGTTGATACCTCGCCGGAGTTAAGTGGGTTTTCATTGGTTGCAGCAACTGCTTTAGTTACGTTACGACCGCTCAAAAGGTTGCCTTTGTAAAAGAATGCATTGGCGGTGTTGTTGTAAATATAAAAACCTGTTGCCCCATTTAAGAAGAAACTCAAACTAAACTTCTTATACGTAAAATTATTGGTTAACCCTGCTGTAAATTTAGGGTTCGGGCTTCCTTGTAACGAAGAAACGTCAACCCCTTGAGGATAAATAGAAAAGCCATTAGCATCTAAGCCCGCATAGTTTGCAACATTGAAAGTGTACAATGGTACACCGTTGGTAATAAGCTGTGAATAAGCACCCGATAAGCCTTGTCCATTAATAGCACCTGTTATTATGTAGGCTTTGAAGTTTTTAAGCGTGTTTTTTATAAAGGTCATGTTATAATTTATGTCCCATGTAAATGATGGGCCTTGCACCGCGGCAAAATTTAAACCAACTTCAAGACCCTTATTTATTACGTCACCATCCAGATTCCTATATATTCTTGAAGAAAAAGTTGGCTGAGCAATATCCTGGAAGAACAACAGATCTTTGATTGATTTATTAAAGTAATCAACCGAACCTGTTAACCTGTTTTTTAATATAGCAAAATCAATACCCGCGCCATAGGTTGTATTAGCTTGCCATTTCAAATCAGGATTAGCCTGATATGCCGCTGCAACACTGACGATGCCAGAGGTGCCAGGAAAATTTTGCTGCGTTTGAACTGGCAAAGAGGCGTAAGACGGAATTTCCTGATTACCAGTTTTACCGTAGTTTAACCTTAAGCTTAAATCATCAAAAAATCCTCCTTTAGGCATAAAGCTTTCGCTGGAGATACGCCATTTTGCTGCCAGGGCAGGGAAATTACCATACTTGTGATTTGCTCCAAAACGAGATGAACCGTCTCTTCTGATAGTACCTGTAAGGATATAACGATCTTTATATGAGTAATTAACACGTGCAAAATATGATTGTAACTTGTATGTTGAGGTATCACCTACAGGGTAAGGCAGGTGTGTTTTAAAATCATTATAATTTTTAACTAATACACCAGGTGTAGAAGTGCCAAAACCAAATTCCTGACGGTTGGCGAACTTAAAAGTTTGATATGAATAACCTACTAAGGCTGTCAATGAGCTGTTATCGCTCCATTTTTTATCGTAGTTTAAGGTATGTTCTGTAGTATAGTTAGTTAAATTGTTATACTGATAGATTGCAGTACCATTACCTGTTGGCGAAGGATAGTTTTGTTGTCTGATACCAATTGCATCTGTGTAACCAACTATATGGGGGTCGTAAAAGGTTTTTCTTAATCCCCTTGATATATCGGCACCAAAGTTACCTTTGTAAGACAGGCCCTCAAATAACCTTAATGTAAGGGTCAAATTATTTAAGTATCTGTTGATATTGTCCCTGTCATCAATTTGATTTAATAAGGAAACAGGGTTTCTGAAACCATTACCATTAGGATAGCCATTAACATCATAACCATTTAAGTCAAAATATCTGCCTTGGGCGTCAAAAACAGGTGCTGTTGGGTTTAATTGTATTGCAGCACCAATTAAGCTTCCGGCAAACCCGGCATTGTCGGTAATTGGGGCAAACTGGTCTTTTACGTTTGAATAAGTTGATTGCAAATCAAACTTTAATCTTTCATCAAAGAATGATTTTGAAGCATTAATACGCGCATTTAAACGTTTTAACCCAGAAGTTTTTACTATACCCTCCTGGTTATCATAACCTAAAGAAGCACGGTAGTTGGCAGTATTGCTTGCACCCCCAAAACCAAGATTATAGTTTTGTGATATAGCAGAACGGAAAATTTGTTTTTGCCAATCGGTATTCCCACCAAAATCCACACCACCGTTAGCCACGGTACCGGCATTAGCGCCTACACTGGCAACAGCTGCTAAAAACGCGTCGCGGCCAAGCACATCATAAGTTTTAGCGGCATTTGCAATACTTGTATTTGCAGAAAATTGAATACCCTGTCCTTTACGGCCTTTACGGGTTGTAATTAAAATTACACCATTTGCACCACGTGCACCGTATATAGCAGCTGATGATGCATCTTTTAACACCGAAATGTTTTCGATATCTGCAGGATTTATAAATGCCA
>JAQBNZ010000004.1 GCA_028288285.1 Mucilaginibacter sp. | reverse complement strand
CTTCGGTTGTAATGCCTGGTAATGACATATAAGGATTGTAAGTGTTCATTTTTTTATGTGTTTAGTTTGTGATTGATGATGTAAAACTAATATCGCATTAAAAGAACACCAATACAATATTGGCAGTCTGTAATAATACATCGGTAAATGAGCCTGTTTATTCGGCGAAGTGCAGTTGATTTTTTCTTTATCTTGAGCTCTTTCAGTTACTTGGGTTATATCCTAACCCACAGGCTGTCTGATTTTCGGTAGTAAATTTATCTAAGGTGGGTGGGCTGTTCTTTTCCACTGTTTATTGAATTGCCCTTTATCTCATACCTCTTATTCATAAAGATGAGTGTATAAATACGATAGAGCAAAGCAAATACAATGGGAATTCCCAGCCAGTGCGCATGAAAGGAGTTTTTAATATCTCCGTGAAAGAAGTAAGAAATAGAATGCCCTAAACCGCATCCGGGGCACCATTTTACGCCCATCATTTTTAAAGGGCATAAACTAAAATGGCTTTCACCTACCGGGTTTATTAACGCCAGGCATATCAAAGCCACTATCCAAAAGGTTAATTCAAAGTATCGGTTGAAAATATTTTTAATCAACTTTATTTGATTTGGTTGTAAGCAGTAAAGATACACCAAATGCAAAAATAACACCAACAAGCAAGGCTCCAAAAATGCGTCCGCTAAAGCTTTGAAAACTGGTATCGTTACCAGCCAACACATAATTAACGTATAATATTACCGAAAAAATGGCCAATGCGCCACCTACTAATAATATTTTAAAGCTTTGTATAAGCGCCTCTAAAAAGCCCATTTGGCCTTTAAGTTCTCCATCCCGAAAGTTTTTAACTCCAAAATATAGCCCTATAAGTGGTATAAATACAGAAGCGTATTCAATAGGTGCAACTTTACTGTCAGACAGATTAGAATCTGTTGCGCGTATTACTACAAAAAGCCATATGGCGCTTAAAACCCCTATAAGTAGTCCGTAAGTTACTGAATTCTTCATGTTGTATAAAGTTTAGTAAATATGTCTATTATCGAAATATCATTTAAAAGTAAACAAGAGGCTAAATTGTTTGCTATAATTTCTGATAATTAATTGGCGGGCATTAAAAACCCTTTTTTATCTATATTTGCACCGATTTGAACATTCGTGATATATTAGAGCGATACAAGGCTGACGAACGGTTAAAGGCTCTGGCGAAAGCGCTTAATGCCGGCAAAAACCCAAGGATACAGCTGCGAGGTTTAGTCGGATCAGGTGATGCGGCCATGGCGGCAGCATTGTATTTTTTGCAGCACAAGCACATGGTATTTGTGCTTCCTGAGCGTGAAGAAGCCGCCTATTTCCTGGCAGACTTGGAGAACCTTACCGGCAAGGATGTTCTGCTTTTTCCGTCATCATACCGCAAACCCTTTGAATTTACCCAGCCCGACAGCAGCAATGTGCTTGCCCGTGCCGAAGTATTGAATGAGCTTAATCACGCATCCGAATACGGCCAGCTTATTGTTACCTATCCGGAAGCCATTGCCGAAAAGGTAATAGACCGGGCATCATTAGAAAAGAACACACTTGAGATTGAGGTTAGAAACAAGCTTAATATTGATTTTATTAGCGAGTTTTTGGTAGAATATGATTTTGACCGGGTTGATTTTGTTTACGAGCCCGGGCAGTTCTCTGTTCGTGGAGGCATTGTTGATATCTTCTCTTTCTCGCATAACCTGCCTTACCGGATAGAATTTTTTGGCGATTTTATCGAGTCGATACGCACGTTTGAGATAGAAAGTCAGCTTTCTGTTGAACAGATAAAGAACATTACCATTGTTCCTAATGTACAATCAAAGTTTTTAACTGAGAATAATATTTCCCTGCTGGAATATATAGAGGCCGACTCACACATTTGGATAAAGGATGTACAATTTACGCTGGATATAATCCAAACCGGTTACAAAAAAGCTACCCAACTTTGGAAAGCTTTATCTACAGAAGATAAAAACCAAAACCCCGACTGGATAGACCCTATATTCAGTTTTACTGACGAGAAGTTAATAGCGGACCAACTGCGTGATTTTCCCTTAGTGGAATTTGGCAAGCAGTTCTTTTATCAGGCAGATACAGCCATTAACTTTGATATGCGCCCGCAGCCTTCTTTTAATAAAGATTTTAGTCTGCTGATACATAATTTCAAGAACAACGCAACCGAGAAAATTGAGAACTATATTCTTACAGACAGCGCCCGACAGGTAGAGCGGCTTTATGCCATTTTAGAGGATCTGGATAAGACGGTTAAGTTTACTCCTGTAAGTATCTCCATACGCGAAGGTTTTATTGATAAGGAACAGAAATTAGCCTGTTATACCGACCACCAGATATTTGACAGATACTACAAATACAAGCTTAAGAAAGGCTACCAGCGCTCACAAGCTATTACGCTTAAAGAACTGCGCGACTTAAAGCCCGGCGACTTTATCACCCATATTGACCACGGTATTGGCAAGTATGCCGGTCTTGAAAAAGTAGAAGTGAACGGCAAAGTACAGGAAATGATACGCCTGGTATATGCCGATAATGACCTGCTGTATGTAAACATTAACTCCCTTAATCGTATTAGCAAATACAGCGGTAAGGAAGGTACGCAGCCCCGCATGAATAAGCTGGGTACCGATACCTGGGAAAGGCTGAAGAAAACAACTAAAAAAAAAGTTAAAGATATAGCCCGGGACCTGATTAAGCTTTATGCTGTGCGTAAGGCACAGGATGGTAACGCTTTTTCGCCGGATAGTTACCTGCAGACTGAGCTTGAAGCATCTTTCCTTTATGAAGATACTCCTGACCAGGAAAAAGCCACAATCGATTTTAAGAAAGACATGGAATCGCCGCACCCTATGGACCGCCTCATTTGCGGCGACGTTGGTTTTGGTAAAACCGAAATAGCAGTCCGCGCAGCCTTTAAAGCCGTGGCAGATAGCAAACAGGTGGCCATATTGGTACCCACCACTATTTTAGCGGCCCAGCACTACAAAACCTTCAGCGACAGGCTAAAAGGATTCCCTTGCAATATTGACTATGTAAACCGCTTTAAAAGCAGCAAACAGATAAAAGATACACTTAGCAAATTAAAAGAAGGTAAGGTAGATATCATCATCGGTACACATCGCTTAGTGAGCAAGGATGTTAAATTTAAAGATCTGGGGCTAATGATCATTGACGAGGAGCAAAAGTTTGGCGTATCTACTAAAGAGAAGCTAAAGCAAATGCGCGCAAATGTGGATACGTTAACCCTTACCGCAACGCCTATACCTCGTACATTGCATTTTTCGTTGATGGGTGCACGTGATCTTTCCATTATATCAACCCCGCCGCCAAACCGCCAGCCGGTAGTTACCGAATTACATGTGTTTAACGATACGCTCATTAAAGAAGCCGTTGAGCATGAGATTGAGCGCGATGGGCAGGTATTCTTTATCCATAACCGCGTGGCCGACCTGCCGCAGCTAGGCGGCATGATACACAAGCTGGTTCCGAAAGCCCGTGTAGGTATAGCCCACGGCCAATTAGAGGGCGATGCTTTGGAAGATGTAATGCTGAAATTTGTGAATCATGAGTACGATATACTGGTGGCAACTACTATTATAGAGGCCGGTTTGGATATCCCTAATGCCAATACTATCATTATTAACCATGCCCACATGTTTGGCCTGAGCGATTTGCACCAGATGCGCGGCCGTGTTGGGCGAAGCAACAAAAAGGCTTATTGCTATCTGCTTAGTCCGCCTTTATCAACGCTAACCAATGAGGCTCGTAAGCGCCTGAGTGCGATAGAAGAGTTTAGCGATTTGGGCAGTGGCTTTAATGTGGCTATGCGCGATCTTGACATCCGCGGCAGCGGTAACCTGCTAGGTGCCGAGCAAAGCGGTTTTATAGCGGAGATAGGTTTTGACATGTATCATAAGATATTGGACGAGGCCATACAGGAGCTGAAAGAAGACGAGTTTAAAGGTGTTTTTCCGGATGATAAACCTAAGCCATATATATCCTTCACTCAAATTGATACCGACCAGGAAATACTTATTCCTGATGAATATGTAACCAGCATAGCCGAGCGCTATAACCTGTATACCGAGCTAAGCAAACTGGAGAACGAAACCGAGCTGGAAGCATTTAAACAGCAACTGCATGACCGTTTTGGCCCTATTCCCGAACAGGTAGACGACTTGCTCAACTCTATGCGTCTGCAATGGCTGGGCAAAGCAATAGGCTTTGAAAAGGTGTCATTAAAAAAGAATGTACTGCGTGGTTATTTCATTACCAATCAGCAATCATCCTACTTTGAAACCGACGCGTTTAAAGAAGTGCTCAACTTTGTACAACGCAACCCGCGGCGCACCAATTTAAAAGAAATAAAAAGCACATTGCGCCTGAGTATTGAGGGGGTAAATTCAATAAATCAAGCTGTTGACTTTTTGAGTGAGATAGCCTGGGTAGGGGTTTAAATAATATTACAGAGTCTCTTACCATGGCCGGAGAGCAAGCGGATGGAGAATGTGTAACGGAAATCAAACAAATTTTACCATTAAAGGGGTCACTACTCGTTGTAGATGGATTTCAACTGTTAATCCCTAATTAGCGTTCCGTTCCGCAAAAAGCGGAACAGCCTATAAAACAATGCCTTACAACCTCGCCCTTGTTGGTGTTGTTACCACAGGTGTTCGGAAGATTGATATTGCTAACAAAACTCCCCTCTTGAGAGGGGGCGCGTCGGTGGTGCGGCTTCCGCCGTTGTTGGTGTTGTCACCAACAACTCGCCATGCATTCCAATTTCCCAATCTTTCACCTTGCTAAACGATTGTTGGTGACAACACCAACAACGGCTAAGCTGCGGCCGGAGGCCTAATAATAATTGCCACTCGCCTGGAGACGAGCGGCTGCTAGATTTTCTATCCTATCTTCCTATAAATCCCCTTCAAATTTCTGCCCAACTCCCTGTAATCTAAACCATAGCCCACAACAAATTCATTTGGTATCTGGAAGGCAACGTATCTTAACTCCTCAATACTATACTCAATGGCGTCTGGTTTTAAAAGCAAAGAGCACACGGTGATGGATGTCGGATTGCGCACCATTAATTTTTCTATCAGGTATTTAATGGTATTGCCACTATCAATAATATCTTCTATCAGTATAATATCGCGGCCGGTAATGTCAATCGTCAGGTCAAAATCGTCACGGATTTGACGGGTGCTTGATAAGCCGCCAAAATATGAGGCCAGCTTTACAAAGGTAACTTCGCATGGTACTACAATTTCCTTTATCAGGTCGGCTATGAATAAAAAGCTGCCGTTAAGTACCCCTATAAATACGGGTTCCTTATCCTCAAAATCGGCATTTATTTGTTGCGCCACCTCAAGAATACGCTGCTGTATTTCCTCAGGCGATATAAGTGGTTCAAACTCAAGGTCTGCGATTTGTAATTTCATAATGTAAACATACATAATGGCAATCAAATTGCCCGCTTAAACGTTATCTTTGAATATTGCATGACAGATCACCACGTTTACACCCTGCCAAACGGCATCCGTATACTATTTAAACACTTTCCATCGCCTATCACACATTGCTGCTTTGTGCTTAATGCCGGCTCACGCGATGAATTGCCTAATAAAGAGGGTTTGGCCCATTTTATAGAACACATGCTGTTTAAAGAAACGGAAAGGCGCAATACACCTCAGATATTGAACCGACTGGAACTGGTTGGCGCCGATCTGAATGCATACACTACAAAGGAGTACACCTGCATTCACGCATCGCTATTAAAGCAACACCTGGAACGCACAGTCGACCTGTTTGAGGATATTCTGTTTCACTCTACCTTTCCTGAGGATGAAATTGAAAAAGAACGCGGTGTGATACTGGACGAAATAGCGTCCTATGAGGACCAACCCGAAGAGGCCATTCAAGATGATTTTGAAGAGCTGCTGTTTGCCCGCCACCCAATAGGTAACAACATTTTGGGTACGCGGGAGTCTGTTGCGGCAGTAACCAAAAATGATATTAAACAGTTCACACTTGCTAATAACAACACTCACCAAATGGTATTTGCCGTTTACGGTGATTATGATTTTAAAACGTTAGTTAAGTTATGTGAAAAATATTTTGGCCCAATTGCCGAGAACAATAACCCAAAGCATAGAATAGCACCCGGAATTATTAAAAGTGCTTATCATACCATAAAGAAACCTATTACGCAAACCCATTGTGTTTTAGGTAGCAGGGCTTATCCATCAGCACATAAACATAAATATGGCTTACTGCTGCTTAACAATGTATTGGGGGGCATGGGAATGAGTAACAGATTAAACCTGGAGATTCGCGAAAAGTATGGTATTGCTTACACAATTGAAAGTAATTATACATCCTTAACTGATACGGGCATATTTTCTATTTACTTTGGTACCGATACCGGAAAGGCAGAGAAAGCCTTGAAACTGGTGCATAAAGAATTGAAGAAACTGCGCGACAACAAGCTGGGCACGGTTCAGTTAAAGCAGGCAAAAGAAAAATTCAATGGGCAAATTGCCCTGGCCGAAGAAAACCGCATGAGTTTGATCATATCTATGGCTAAAAGCCTGCTTGATTTTAACCACATTGATACATTGGAGGATATTTTTAATAAGATAAATGAGGTAAGCGCCGAAGACCTGCTGGAAATAAGCAACGAAATATTTGATAATGACCATATGATAACCTTATTATTTGAGCCTAAATAATAAAACTATTACTTTTGTATAATGAAATATCCTATTATAGCATACGGCGACCCAGTATTAAGGCGCAAGGCCCCTTCTATTGAGCCCGATGAGTATCCGCATATTAAAGAATTAATTGATAATATGTTTGATACTATGTATGGTGCCCATGGCGTAGGATTAGCGGCTCCACAGATAGGTCTGTCAATGCGGTTATTTATTGTTGATGTTAGTCCGTTTGATGATGAAGAGCCCGCGCTGAAAGGATTTAAAAAGGCATTTATTAACGCGTGTATTTTAGAAGAGACGGGCGAAGAGTGGTCTTTTAACGAAGGCTGCCTCAGCATCCCGGATATTCGTGAAGATGTATCCCGCAAACCGGTTATCAGAATGTCATACTATGACGAGAACTGGAAACACCACGAAGAAACCTTTAATGGTATGGCAGCCCGTGTTATACAGCATGAATATGATCATATAGAAGGTAAATTATTTACCGACAAACTAAGCCCGTTGCGTAAACGCCTGATAGAGAAAAAACTTAATGATATTTCAAAAGGCGCCGTAGATGTTGATTACCGGATGAAATTCCCAGCTGCTAAAAAAGGGCGGTAAAAAGAGATTAGAAGTTAGAACCAAGAGATAAGACTTTAACATAACAAAAGAGCCCCGATCAAAATGATCGGGGCTCTTTTGTTGAATATCTTTTGATGCTCTCTTGATTCTAACTTCTTGTTTCCAACAACTAATTACTTGCCCTGCTCTTATCGCCATCTGCAATTTGCTTAATCAGGCTGCCCCATGCTAATGGGTTCAATAGCGGGTTGGTAATAGAATGCGAATTTACAATGTTGTTGTGAAACTGGTTGGCATTGGCAGATTGTATTTCATGCCCATCTCTTGCTAAAGTATTTTGTGAAGCAAACAACGCTGCTCTGCTCACATTCTTCCGGGCTATTTCCAGGTCATCATCGGCCAACTTTGCTGTTACAAAATCTTTCCTGAATTCATCTGTAGTAGCCCATGGAAACAAACGAACAACCGGTAAATTGTTTATCTGTGGCTTTATCTTTATCTGCGCGGTGTAGCTTTTATTCGCAACACTGGCTGGTATAACAACAGTTACCGGCGCATAACCAACGGCGGTGAAGCGTAGAGTATCCTGCTCATGTACCACAAAAGAAAAATAACCCTTATAATTTGCTTCGTAAACAGAACCGTGATTATTTATATTGGTAATATTTACAAACGGAACTATCACATTTGTACTATCGGCATTATATATCACACCTGTAAATTGCACCAGCGGATTTTCCTTTTTTTGTGCAAAAACGGAGAGTGATGCAAATAAAAAAAATATCCCTATTAACTTTTTCATTATTAAATCTGTAGTGATAACTACCTGCGCCGCTTAATATTGTTTAAACAAGCAGACAAAAATACGCTATTGAAAGAATTCAATATGTAATTTAACAAACCTTAACAACTATCTTAAATTTTCAGGAAGCACGGCATTGGGGTCATCAATATCCGTTAGGTTTATCGCTTCAATACCCATAATTTCCGGTACTGCTTTTAATATAGCTTGTTCAATACCCGCTTTAAGCGTCATGATGCTCATTGGGCAAGAACCGCATGAACCCAATAGCTTTAACTTAACTATTTTTTCAGGGGTTATTTCTTCTACAGAAACGTTTCCGCCATCTGCCTCTAAATAAGGGCGAATGGTATCTAACGCTGCTTCCACCTGATCTGTTAAACTCATTTTATTAAATTATATAGTAAAGTTATTAATTATTTATCACATTTCTATTATCTGCCATTGCTGCATTACTTATAGAAACCTGTTGAGCTACCCGCCTGGCCATTTCCATAAAAGCCGAGTTCATTACCCCTCCCTCTTCAAGCACAATTGGCCTTCCTGCATCGCCAGAGTCGCTTATTCCCTTTATTAAAGGTATTTCTCCCAAAAATGGCACTTCAAGTGTTTGAGCAAGCTTGTGGCCTCCTCCTTGTCCAAATATGTAATATTTATTTTCAGGCAGTTCTGCAGGTGTAAAGTATGACATGTTCTCCACTATACCCAATATGGGAACATTAATTGCATTCATCATAAACATACCTATGCCCTTTTTAGCATCGGCCAAAGCTACTTTTTGCGGCGTAGTCACAATTACCGCACCCGTAACCGGGAAGCTTTGCGTAACAGTGATATGTATATCACCCGTACCGGGAGGTAAATCTACCACAAGGTAATCCAGTTCGCCCCAGTCGGCATCATTAAATAATTGCTTTACCGCCGTTGATACCATTGGCCCGCGCCACGGCACAGGTTGGTTAGGGTCTGTAAAAAAGCCTATTGACAAAAGTTTAATGCCATATTTCTCAATAGGTTTAATGCGGGTTTTACCATCTACCTGGCTGGCTTTAGGGCGTTCATTCTCCAAGCCAAACATGATAGGGATAGAAGGGCCGTAAATATCGGCATCTATTAAACCAACCCTGGCGCCCGTTTTTGAAAGTGCCAGTGCCAGGTTTACAGATATCGTAGATTTACCTACGCCTCCCTTGCCAGATGCAACCGCTATAATGTTTTTAACACCCGGCACACCGGTGTTCTTTTGCGATGTAACCCTTGATGTCATGTTAACTGTAACCTCAATCTCCTTGCTTATAAAGTGGCCAATGGCATTGCGGCAGG
>JAQBNZ010000002.1 GCA_028288285.1 Mucilaginibacter sp. | reverse complement strand
CCACCAATGATTGCCTGAAAAAGGTGCCGCTTTTGCCTAAGCGCAACTTACCTTTTAAGGCCTGTATGGGTGAAAACGCCGACAGGAAAAAAGCAGGATAGCTTCCGGCCAGGAAACCAATTACCAGTATCACCCCTGCCAAAAATAAATATATTGGGCTTGAGTTCCAGGCTACGGTAAGCTCATAGCCAAGCAGTTGCTTGTACCATGGCATAAGCAAAACTAAAGCGATTACAGAAAGCACACATGATATGATAGTTAAAAGCATCGATTCGCCTATAAACTGAAGCACCAGGTGATTCTTTAATGCGCCCAGCACCTTACGTAGGCCTACTTCTTTTGAGCGCTCTACCGCCCTTAAAGTAGATAGGTTGGTGAAGTTGATGCATGCTATCAGCATAATTAGCACCGCTATAGAAATAAAAATATACACCACGGTTTTATCGCCGTGCTTAACATTATCAAATGACGAGGAAGGCTCAAAATAAATATCAGACAGCGGTGTAAGCGAAAGATCCATCTTCATTCCAAAACGCGCCATGTCCGCACCCATATACTTGGTAATGAATTGCGGGAACTTTTTCTCGAGCTGGGCTTTATTAGCATGTTCATCCAGCAAAACATAGGTGAACAATCTGTTATTTATCCATACATTAAAACCAGGGTTATTAACATAACTGGCTATAGGTATAACCAGATCAAAATCAAGGTGCGAATTTGACGGCACATCTTTTGAAATGCCGGTTACTTTAAATTGCTGCTGCTTATCCAGGGTAAGCACCTTTCCCACGGCATTATCAATGTTACCAAAATATTTTTTTGCAGTTGTTTCGGTAATTACAATACTTAAAGGGTCCTTTAGTACTGTTGCTGCATTACCTTTTATAAGTTTAAAAGAAAACAGATTAAAAAAACCCGCGTCTGTTATGTATAGTTTTTTCTCAATAAACGATTTGTTATCAAAAGAAATTAATCCCTGGCTTGTATTAACACGTACAGCTTGTTTAATATCGGCCGGAAAATCATTTAATAAAGCCGGAGCGTAGGGTCCGGATACATAAGGCACCCCTTGCTTCATTTCCTTGAAATTGCGCATTACGCGATAAATACGCTTTTCTTTAGTATGAAAGCTATCCATGCTAAATTCATTCATAATATAAATGAATATCATCATGCAAACGGTAATACCTATGGTTAACCCCAATATGTGGATAAGCGAAAACCCCTTATTCTTATATAGGTTACGCCAGGCTATTTTTATATAATTTTTGATCATAACAAAAAAACTAACAGGTACTCTCTAACCAACCCTGCCGCCTGTTAGGGCGGAGGGTAAGTAAGAGACACACTTAACTATATATTAATTCAAACTAAATCGGGTAGTATAACTAAACCATAATGTTTTCCATTACAGTTTGTCCATCCAACAGACGGATGATACGGTGGCTGTAACGGGCATCATGTTCAGAGTGGGTAACCATTATAATAGTAGTTCCCTGTTCGTTCAGGTCTGTAAGCAGTTCCATTACATCGTTACCGTTACTGCTATCAAGGTTACCGGTAGGCTCATCCGCAAGTATTAGTTTAGGTTTATTAACAACCGCACGGGCAATTGCCACACGCTGTTGCTGACCACCCGATAACTGCTGAGGGTAGTGGTTACGGCGGTGCATGATCTGCATTTTATCCAAAACCTCTTCTACCCTTTTAACACGGTCGGCACTGCTTACGCCGGTATAAATTAATGGCAGCTCAACGTTTTCAAATACAGTAAGCTCGTCAATAAGGTTAAAGCTTTGAAAAACGAAACCGATGTTGTGCTTACGCAGGTCGGCACGTTTGCGCTCATTAAAATGTGCTATTTCTACACTGTTAAACATATAGCTGCCTTCATCAGGATCATCAAGCATACCTAAGATGTTTAACAATGTTGATTTTCCACAACCAGACGGGCCCATTATGGCCACAAACTCGCCGGTGTTAACTTCCATTGACAGCTTGTTCAATGCAATGGTTTCTACCTCTTCAGTGCGGTAAAACTTTTCCAGATTTGTAATTTTTATCATTTGGCCTCCCTTTAAATCCCTCCGCCTGTTAAGCGGAAGGACTTGTTTGATTTAATTGTGATTTATATTTTAGTTTTATTTCTTCTTTTATCTTTTTTACAAGACGCATGTATTAACATTAGGTTACACTCACCGCGTTACTTTTTAAGCACCAGCTCCTGTATATCACCGTAATTTTCGTAGCTTGATGTTATTACCTTATCACCCGGCTTTAAGCCTTGCAGCAACTCATAATTATCGGTATTAAACCTGCCTATTTGTATATCAACTTTATAGGCAGTTTTACCATCTTCGCTCACTTTAAATATCCAGTTACCGCCGGTTTGCTGGTAAAAGCCTCCTTTAGGTACTAATAAAGCAGTTGTTTCATCGCTTAAAGCTAAACGTATTTGTAATGTTTGCCCTTTACGGATACCTTTAGGCACAGCGCCTACAAACTGCATATCTACTTTAAAGCGCCCATTAGTTACTTGTGTAAATACCTTTTTAATAACCAGTTTATAGTTTTTATCGGCGAAAGTAAAATCGCCTGTTAAGCCAGTGTAAATTCTTGATAGATAATGTTCTTCAACATCAACCTGTACTTTAAAACCATTTTGCGCATCCAACTGACCTAAATGTTCGCCTTTATTTTTGCTTTGTCCAATTTCAGCATCCATTGAGGTTAGTTGCCCATCAATAGGCGCCCTTACAATAAGGTCCCCTACTTTTTTCTTCATCAGTTCCAGTGTGCCTTTCATATTGGCATATGACTCTGCCGACTGTTTTGCCTGTGCACTGGTAGATATGGTATCCTGTTTTAATATTTGGGCAGCAAGCCTTTTACGCCTTAGCTGATAATTGTACAAGTTTAAGGCAGACTGATATTCCTGTAAGCCAATAGCTTTTTGATCATATAATTTCTTATCAAGATTATAAACCCTTTCGGCTTCCTTTAAAGCATTGTCTACATCGGCCATTGAATTTAGCTTGGTAATGGTATTTTGCTGTGCCTGGTCGCGTGATATTTGCATTTGAGTAAGCACGTTAAATACCGCTGTTTGCTGGTTAGCCAAACTAAGTTCAAGATCGGTATTTGATAGCCTTAGTATAGGATCGCCCTTTTTAAGCATAGCGCCATCTTCTACATATTTTTCTTCAACCCGTCCGCCTTCGATAGCATCAAGGTATATGGTTGAAAGTGGCAATACCACACCATTTACAGGAATAAACTCCTGAAAGGCACCTTTTTTAACTTCACTTATAGTAATACGTTCTGTATCAACATTTAACTTACTTTTACCTGAGGTAAAAAATATACTGCTACCAACTAATAATACCACTCCTGTTATGCCGGCTATAGTCATTAGCCTCTTGGTACTCCACGTCTTTTTTTCTATTACTCTGTCCACTGTATTTATTAATATTTGGTAATTGAATACAAAAACACATGCCACAAATTAAAAAGCTGTAATTCAGCAATTTAAACACTATTACTATAATTACACCGTACGCTTCTGTTACAGCATGTGTTCGGTTATGATACAGTGTAAAAATCAGCTCATGATTATGGTTCATTGTTCATGGTTGATTTACAGTTTAATAGCTGTAATATTATAAATGGTATGATATTTAATATCCAATTACTAATTTGCAGTGCAATATTATATATGCCATAATTTATGAATAATGAACCAATTACTAAAACATGATACTTAAAAAAGCAACTGTTTTAATTGTTGATGATGACCCGGATGTGCTTACAGCTGTTAAGTTATTGCTTAAGCCCGAAACACAGGAAATTATCACCGAAAAAAACCCTGAAAACCTTAACTCGCTGCTACAGCGTAACCAGGTTGATTTGGTTTTGCTGGATATGAACTTTAACAGTGCTATAAACACCGGTAATGAGGGTATATACTGGCTGCGCAAAATAAAAGAATGGAAACCCAACGTTTCCGTTGTAATGATAACAGCCTATGGCGATATTGATTTGGCTGTACGTTCATTAAAAGAAGGCGCTAATGATTTTGTTGTAAAGCCGTGGCATAACGAAAAACTGATAGATACCATTAAAGACCTGCTTGATAAAAAAGAAGGGGTTAAAACCAGCAAGCCATTAAAAGGTGTTTCAGGGCAAACATCCATTTTGGGCGAATCTGAGGCAATGGAGAATATATTTCATAAGGTAAATAAAATAGCCCCTACCGATGCCAATATTTTAATACTGGGCGAAAACGGTACCGGTAAAGATTTGATGGCAAAAGCCATACATGAGCGTTCATTACGTGCCGATAAACCTTTTGTTAAAGTAGATGTGGGCGCACTAACAGATTCATTATTTGAAAGTGAACTGTTTGGACATAAAAAAGGTGCTTATACTGATGCCCGCGAAGACCGTATGGGGCGTTTTGAAGAAGCTGAAGGCGGTACATTATTTTTGGATGAGATTGGGAACATTAGCTTACAACAACAAGCTAAACTTTTAACCGTATTACAAAACCGCCAGGTTACCCGTTTAGGTACCAATAAAGCTATTGATATAAACATAAGGCTTATATGCGCCACCAATGTTCCGTTGCAGGAACTGGCTAACGAGAATCATTTCCGTAAAGATCTTATTTACCGTATTAACACGGTTGAAATAAACATGCCCCCGCTGCGCAAGCGTAATGAGGATATTGTAATACTGGCCAGGCATTTTGCAAAATTGTACACAAGCAAATACTTAAAACCGACCATGGATTTTGAACCTGCTGCTTTACAAAAGCTAAAGATGTATAACTATCCTGGTAACGTGCGCGAGTTGCAGTATACTATTGAGCGTGCAGTAATAATGGCCGATGAACATATTTTAAGAGCCGATGATCTCATTTTTTCTATACTGGAAACACCAGGAGAGAGCATTATTAATGAGGATAACATTCAGCTAAGCACGCTGGAGAAGAATGCTATTTTGCGTGTTATTGAAAAACATAGCGGCAATATTACCCGCGCCGCTAAAGAGTTAGGTTTAACACGTACCGCCTTATACCGCAGATTAAGCAAATATGATATTTAATCGTTATGAATGGCGGCTGGTGCTGCGTGTAATATTACTGTTTATAACCGTAACGGCTACAGCTGCAATTGTTGTAAAAGGCCCGGCTGTATATTTATACACTGTTATTACCGTTCCGCTTGTTGTTTATTCTGTGTTGGATCTTATCCGCTTTAATAAAAAAGCGCAGGATGAGGTAAACCAGTTTGTAGAATCAATTCACTACCGTGATTTTTCGAGGCATTTTGATGTACGCAGGGCGCCAAATGAATTAAAGCCTTTAAGAAAAGGGTTCAATGATATCAATACTACCTTTAAGCTAATAAGCAGAGAGCGTGAAACGCAGTATCATTATCTGCAAAAGATATTAGAACTGGTTGATACCGGTATACTTTCATATGAGCAGGAAACCGGTGAAACCGGGTGGATAAATGAGGCTTTTAAAAATCTGATAAGTGTACCTTATTTAAAAACCATCCATTCGCTTGAAAAGCGCGAACCCGCTTTGTATAAAGAAGTAATGCGCTTAAAACCCGGTGATGCAAAGGTAATGAGCATTACCCGCGACCAGCAGCAAATTAAAATGCTTGTTACGGCAAGTATTATACGCAGCGACGAAAAAATGTATAAGCTGATAGCTTTTCAAAACGTAAGTGAGGCATTGGATGAAACGGAATCAAAAGCGTGGTCAAAGCTATTAAATGTAATGACACATGAGATCATGAACTCGGTTGCACCTATTTCTTCACTTGCAGATACGTTGAAAAACCGCCTGCAAAGCCCAGAAATAGCCAACAGCATTGAAAGTGGCGAACTCGAAGACATATCTCTTGGCATTGATACCATAAAGCGCCGCAGCGAAGGGCTACTTAAATTTACCGAAAGTTACCGCAGCCTTAACAAAATAACCAAGCTGGATTTAAACAAGATACTGGTACGTAACATGTTCGAGAACCTGAACAGTCTGATGCGGCCAACATTGGAGAAAAAGAACATTGAGCTGGAGATAATAATGCGTGACCCTGCGCTGGCTATTGAGGCAGATATAAACCTGATTGATCAGGTAATGATAAACCTGCTAATAAACGCTATAGAGGCCGTTAAAGACAAGGAACATCCCCGCATAACCCTATCTGCCGAGATACAAAGCAATAACCGCACACTGGTTAAAGTAATGGATAATGGTTTAGGCATGCCACCGGAGTTAATGGATAAGATCTTTATCCCGTTTTTTAGTACCCGCAAAACCGGCAGCGGTATAGGTTTAAGCCTTTGTAAACAAATAATGCTGCTCCATAAAGGTAATATACAAGTACAATCAACTGAGGGTAAAGGCTCGGCGTTTATATTGCAGTTTGCAAATAATTAGAGGGTACAGCAGTCGCTCGGCTCCAGCCGAGTGACAACTATTATAAGGCCTCTGGCCGCAGTAATCCAATTAAATATGTATTAGCCGGAGCTTGGTGCGGTGATAATACTGACCACTGGCCTTACCGCCGTTGTTGGTGTTGTCACCAACAACCCGCCATGCTTCAATTTCTAATCTTTCACCTTTCTAAACAGTTGTTGGTGACAAAACCAACAACCCGCCATGCTTCAATTTCCAATCTTCCACCTTCTAAACAGTTGTTGGTGACAACACCAACAACGGCGTAAAACCAACAACCCGCCATGCTTCAATTTCCAATTTTCCACCTTCTAAACGGTCGTTGGTGACAACACCAACAACGGCGCGGAGTGATTATATTTTTTCATCTGCATATCCGCACACCTCCACATTTAAGGTCCTGCCAATTTGGCAAACGCTCATGTTTGGAACGTTCATTGATAATTGGGTTTAGTTAATATTCAAATTTTCTAAACACATAATACTATGCAAGAAAAAGGAACGATTTCGATACACACCGAAAACATTTTTCCCATAATTAAAAAGTTCTTATACTCTGATAATGAGATATTTCTGCGCGAGCTG
>JAQBNZ010000219.1 GCA_028288285.1 Mucilaginibacter sp. | reverse complement strand
GTTGAGTTTAAGGGTACTATAATAAAAAAACGGAGGGTTGTTATTTCGCGTAGAAACATACATTATCTATTCACCACAGGGTGGTGATGCAGATGCAGATGATGTAGTTTAAACTTTTCCATTTTTTATTATAGTAAAACTATAGATAAGAAGCGCAAATATAGAGAGTTGTTTATTAAATCAAAATTAAAAGTGAATTTGATTGTAATAAATATAAATTTTTAAATGGTTTTTTGGCAAACTGACAATTTATATAAGTGCTTATGTAATTTTACCACATTAGTCGCTCGGCTCCAGCCGAGTGTCAGCTATTAAGCGGCGTCTCGCCGCAGTATGTATTGTTGCAGCCAGAGGCCTTATAATAATCGTCACTCGGCCAGAGCCGAAGCGACTGCACAGTAATCTTCCTAACCTGTATGCCGAGCGACAGGGGATAATCAATTTTGCTTTTCTCCTTCATACTCATAAATCGCCCCCTCATCAAACTTCTTTATCAGCTTTAGCTTTTTTACTTTTTCAATATCCTGTATATTAATCAGCTCGGGGTTCTCCAAATTGTTAAACCAGATAAGATAGAAGCGTTTTGTGTCGTAGAATTCTTTAACCTCATTTTTAAAGAACTTATGTGGCACCAAATAGGATGATAAGCCGGAGAAAAAGTAGACCGCCTCATGTGCATCTGTATAAATGATCACGTTTGGGTCAAACTTGCTTTTGTCCATCTTCATTAAATAGTCCGCGAATTCCGATTCCATCCAACTGCTGTCAGTATAGCCGGGGTTCCCATAATCATCAGCAACCTGGTCACTATAGCGGTCGTAATCAATCAGAAATTCCTTTGCAGAAAAACCCAGCATTAAAATGGTCATTATAGTCCCCATAATCATTCGGGTTCTTTTAGTATTGATGCTTTTTAACCATAGCAAACCCCAACTGGTATATGCCCATAAAGAAGTAATGAATAGTGGTGACAGTAAACGTTGATTAATGCGCTCGTACCGCGAAAAGGTAGACGATACAATAATAAATAACCCATAAACCAGTGAAAAGGCAATGGCAAGGTTTTCATAACTGTTTAAGTGGCGGCGGTAATAATTATAACTAAGTGCTACAACAAAGCCCAACAGCATAATAGTTGCAATAGGTATGGCCAGGAAATATTGCGCAGGAGTAAATCCCATCCAATCGCACATTACGGTGCCAAAATAGTACAAGTTTTTTGTGAAAGGTGTAATAGAAGGCTCGCGCGGACCGGTGCCTGTACCTGTATGCAGGGCGTTAACAACCAAATTTGTAACCAGTAGTGATATTGATACAAAGCCATATATTAATATATGTATAATCTTCTTTTTAAGAAGCAGCGTCCTATCCAGTAACAAAAGCAACCCACCTGTACCTACTATAGTTACCGCGGCATAACGGGTAACACAGCTAATGGCGGCAATTGCGGCAGCTATAATAAGCGTTTTAACGGTATGCTTTAAAAGGTATTCTCGCAAAGCGATGATAAAGAATAGTATCTCGAGAATAAATAAAGTCTCCGACCATAGGTAGGTGTATACCTGCAATAGGGCAGGGCTTAGCACAATGGCAATCAGCATTAACCATTTGTATAATTGTGATGATGGCACAAAGCGGTTCATGATCCATCCGCTGGTAAATATGAGCAATGCAAACAAAGTACTGTTTAATATAGCCCCAAATGCAATCGGGTCTATATGGGTGATAACCATAATGCTACCCAAAAGAAGCGGGTAAAACACCGGGAAATCAACAATAGGAATGTGGTTGAATGTTTGCAGCGAGCCATTTGCACTAAAGTTGCGGGCTGCGCTGGTGTACATAATAGAATCTGGAGATACCCCTATACCACTGTAACTGGTAAACACACATATTAAATAAAATGCTATTGCACAGGCAAATAAGGTGTCGTAATTTTTTATGTTGCGGAAAAATGCCATTATCGTGATAAAGGATATAAACGCCTAATTGTTTGTTTTTGAAATATGTAATAATTAACCACAGATTTACTAAGGTAAGAACACAAAGCTTAATTATTCAAATAAAGCGCCGTACTTGTGAAAAAATCTATGTGTTAAATTCTGATATATTTTCGCTAATCAATCAAATCCAACACAGTACTTATCGGCTGATCGCTGTTTATCAAAATGCCTTTTACACCGGCTGCTGTGCCTGCTTCTACATCGCGCTCACGGTCACCAATAAAATATGATTTGGCCGGATCGATGTTGTATTTTTCAATGCCTTGCAGTAAAAGCCCCGGTTTCGGTTTACGACAATCGCAATCGCCGGTAAAGTTGGGGTGGTGAGGGCAATAAAAAAAATCAGTTAGCTCAACGCCTCTGTCATGATAAACCTGTTTTAAATGATTGTGCATTTTGGTGAGTTCGGCAACGTCATACCAACCTTTGGCAATACCGCCCTGGTTGGTGGCAACCAAAAGCATATAGCCCCTGTCCTGTAGTTCCTTAAGAGCATCAAAATTATCCAGCACATGAAAATCCTCCAGGCGACATACATAATCGCCCATTTCTTTGTTCAAAACACCATCACGATCTAAAAAAACTGCTTTATTTTTTTCGGGCATATTCATAGGATATAGTACAATTTGCGCAAAATTACTGTAATAAGTGAATTTACTATGTGTGCATACCAATTAACACATTAAAATTATAATTTTCGTATATAAAGTACATGATTATTGTCGACTTAATAATTGAGTTGTAAAAAAAGCCTGTTTTTTTAATTATTTTAAAAAAATTACTATTGATTTTATAAAAATATGAAAATTCGTTAATTTCGTTATTACCCGTATCTTAAAAAAACGGATAAAGAAATGGATCAAAGAGATGGAGATCAACAAGGCCTTTACAGGCCGGAATTTGAGCACGATTCCTGCGGAACAGGGTTTATAACCAATATAAACGGACATAAATCTAACCACATTATTGATGACGCATTAACCATGCTGGAGAATATGGAGCACCGCGGCGCTTGCGGCTGTGACCCTGAAACCGGCGATGGTGCAGGTATTTTAATTCAGTTGCCACATGAGTTTTTAATGGAAGAATGCTCCAATTTGGAGATAAGTCTTCCCGAACCCGGTGAGTATGGTGTAGGTATGATATTTTTCCCTAAAGACCCTACATTAAAGAAAGCTTCGCGTAAAATTATAACTAACGCAATTGAAAAATTAGGTTTAAGTAAACTGGGTTATCGTAAACTAACGGTTGATTCAACTGCCATTGGCGAGACCGCCCGCCAGGCCGAGCCTGATTGTGAGCAGCTTTTTATTTCGAGGCCACTTCATATTACAAATACAGATGACTTTGAACGGAAATTATACGTTCTGCGTCGTTATATAAACAAAACAGTTACCGAAACTATTCCGGCAGCTGCAGAGCATTTTTACTTTACATCATTAAGCTGCCGTACAATTATTTATAAAGGGCAGGTAACTACTTACCAGCTGCGTAAATATTTTACCGACCTGGCAGACCCGCGCATGGCATCAGCTTTTGCCATGATACACTCCAGGTTTTCAACCAATACTTTCCCTTCATGGAAGTTGGCTCAGCCGTTCCGCTTAATTGCGCATAATGGCGAGATCAATACCCTTACAGGTAACTTAAATTGGTTCTATTCCGGCTTAAAATCATACGTTTCTACCTACTTCACTGCGGAAGAAATGGAAATGCTGCTGCCGGTGATTGATAATAACCAGTCAGATTCGGCATGTTTAGATAACATTATTGAAATATTACTGCATACCGGCCGCTCATTACCACATGTAATGATGATGCTGATACCCGAGGCATGGGATGGCAACGAGCAAATGGACCCCGTTAAAAAGGCGTTCTATGAATACCATGCTACCTTAATGGAGCCATGGGATGGGCCGGCTGCTATTACCTTTACAGATGGTAAATTAGTAGGTGCCCTGCTTGACCGTAACGGCCTGCGCCCGCTGCGTTATGTTATCACTAATGATGGTCGTGTAATTGCCGCATCAGAAGCCGGTACTTTAACGATTGACGAAAGCACTGTTTTAAGAAAAGGCCGTTTACAGCCCGGCAAAATGTTATTGATAGATACCGAAAAGGGAAGAATAATCACTGACGAAGAAATAAAGAAACAAGTTACCAACCAGCAGCCATACGGCACCTGGCTGGAGAATTATAAGATCCGTTTAGGTGAATTATCTGAGCCTCGTTTGGCATTTGCAAGCCTATCTGCAGATTCTGTTTACCGTTACCAGCAGGTATTTGGTTACAGCCGCGAGGATATTGATACCATCATAAAACCAATGGCATTAGATGGTAAGGAGCCAATAGGATCTATGGGTACTGATGTGCCTTTGGCAATACTGTCAGATAAGCCACAGCATCTTTCAAGTTACTTTAAGCAGTTTTTTGCCCAGGTTACCAACCCGCCGATAGATCCTATCCGCGAACGGCTGGTAATGAGTTTGGCTACCTTTATAGGTAACAACGGCAATTTACTTGATGAAGATAAAATGCATTGCCATTGCGTAGTGCTAAACCATCCAATACTTAAAAATCATCAGTTAGAGAAATTAAGGAGTATTGATACAGGTTTGTTCCATGCTAAAACGCTGCAAACTTATTTTAATGCAGATGGCATGCCGGGCTCGTTAGAAAAAGGTATAGCAAGGCTTTGCCGTTATGCCGAAGACGCAGTTGATGATGGCTTTGAGGTGCTGATACTAAGCGATAGAGCTGTCGACTCTGAGCACGCACCAATACCAATGTTGCTGGCTGTATCTGCCGTGCATCATCACCTTATTAAAAAAGGCCGCCGTGGTGCAGTAGGTTTGGTTGCGGAGACAGGCGATGTTTGGGAAGTACATCATTTTGCTACTTTGCTGGCATTTGGCGCTACAGCTATTAACCCTTATCTGGCACTTTCAACAATTGAAACATTAAAAAATAATGGCAAGTTAGAAACTGATCTTGATGTTAAATACCTATACAAAAACTATGTAAAGTCGGTTAATGATGGTTTGCTAAAGATATTCTCTAAAATGGGTATCTCAACATTGCAATCATATCACGGTTCGCAGGTTTTTGAAATATTAGGTATCAATCAGGAAGTAGTTGACCGCTATTTCTCTGGTGCGGTTACCCGTATTGGCGGTTTAGGTTTAGATGAGATTGCCCGCGAAGCGCTTTGCAAGCATAAAATTGGTTTCAACAGTCCAAAAACTGAGAGCCATTTATTGCCGGAAGGTGGTATATATCAATGGAAACGCAGGGGAGAGGCTCACTTATTTAACCCTACAACTGTTCATTTGCTGCAACATGCAACACGCTCAAACAGTTACCAGGTATATAAAAACTACGCTGCCGCAATAAACGAACAAACAGAAAAGCATTTCACCATACGTGGCCTTCTTGATTTTGCTCATCATCGCGAATCAATAAGCATTGATGAGGTTGAGCCTATAGAAAGCATTATGACACGCTTTGCTACAGGTGCCATGTCTTTCGGCTCTATATCGCACGAGGCGCACAGCACAATGGCTATTGCCATGAACCGAATTGGTGGCAAAAGCAATACCGGCGAAGGTGGTGAAGATGAAATGCGCTACGAGAAACTGGCCAATGGCGATTCAATGCGCTCGGCTATTAAGCAGGTTGCATCGGCACGTTTTGGGGTAACCTCCAACTATTTAACCAATGCCGATGAATTGCAGATAAAAATGGCACAGGGTGCTAAACCCGGCGAGGGCGGACAATTGCCCGGCCACAAGGTTGATGACTGGATTGCAAAAACCCGTCACTCTACACCGGGAGTTGGTTTAATATCTCCGCCACCTCACCATGATATTTACTCAATTGAGGATCTGGCGCAATTAATATTCGACTTGAAGAATGCCAACCGTGCTGCCCGTATCAACGTTAAGCTGGTATCAAAAGCAGGGGTAGGTACTATAGCAGCAGGTGTTGCAAAAGCACATGCCGATGTTATACTGATTGCCGGATATGATGGCGGTACAGGTGCATCACCAATAAGCTCAGTTAAGCACGCGGGTTTACCATGGGAGCTTGGCCTTGCCGAAGCACACCAAACACTGGTACGCAACAAACTGCGCAGCCGCGTGGTATTACAAACAGACGGCCAACTAAAAACTGGTCGTGATTTGGCAATTGCCACATTAATGGGTGCCGAGGAATGGGGTGTTGCTACTGCGGCGCTTGTTGCAGGTGGCTGTATTATGATGCGTAAATGCCATTTAAATACATGCCCGGTTGGTGTTGCCACACAAGATCCTGAATTAAGAAAATTATTTAGCGGCAGTCCTGATCATATTGTGCACCTGTTCCGCTTTATGGCAGAAGAGCTGCGCGAAATAATGGCAGAGCTTGGTTTCCGTAACGTAAATGAAATGGTTGGCCGTGTGCAGTTCCTGAAAGTCAAAGAAGGCATTCAAAATTGGAAAGCCAAAAAGATTGACTTAAGCGGAATACTTCATCCGGTGACTATTAACAAAGGCATGACCCTTTACAATAGCGAAAAGCAAGATCATGGTATGGATGCTATACTGGATTGGGAACTGCTGAGGAATGCAAAAGTAGCATTGGAAGATAAAACACCGGTATTTGCAACATTTGATGTAAAGAATGTTGACCGTACAATTGGTACACTTTTATCTAACGAGATATCAAAATTATATGGTTCTGCAGGCTTGCCTGATAATACCATAAATTATAAGTTCAAAGGATCAGCCGGACAAAGCTTTGGCGCGTTTACAACCAAGGGCATATCTTTTGAGTTGGAAGGCGAAGCTAATGATTATGTAGGTAAAGGCCTATCTGGCGCGCAGCTGGCAATTTATCCGGCAGCTAATGCAACCTTTAAGCCAGAAGATAACATTATCATTGGCAACGTTGCGCTGTACGGTGCTACATCAGGCGAAGTATTTATCAGAGGTATGGCAGGCGAGCGTTTCGCTGTTCGTAACTCGGGTGCTACTACTGTTGTTGAAGGCATTGGCGATCATGGTTGTGAGTACATGACAGGTGGCCGCGCGCTTATCCTTGGTGAAACAGGAAGAAATTTTGCGGCAGGTATGAGTGGCGGTATAGCCTGGATCTACAATCCTAACAATACTTTCGCAGAAAACTGCAATACCGAAATGGTTGACCTTGACCCGTTATCACTAAAGGATGAGGAACAGATAACCACTCTGCTTAAAAAGCATATCAATTTAACAGGTAGTAAAGTGGCGCAAAGCATCCTTAAAAACTGGAATAAAGTATCAACACAATTTGTTAAGGTATATCCTAAGGAATACAAAAAAGTGTTGGAAAAATTAGAATATCAAACTATCAGCTAAGAAATATTATGGGAAAGATTACAGGATTTCAGGAATTTGACAGGGAACTCCCTCAAAAAACACCTGTTGCCGAGAGGGTAAAAAACTATAATGAGTTTGTTGGTTTGTATTCTGATGAGAAACTAAACCAGCAATCTGCACGATGCATGAATTGCGGTATACCATTTTGCCATTCGGGATGCCCGCTTGGTAATGTTATACCCGAGTTTAATGATGCCGTATATCGTAAAAACTGGGACGAAGCATACCAGATATTATCCTCTACAAATAATTTTCCTGAGTTTACCGGCAGGATTTGTCCGGCGCCATGCGAATCTGCATGTGTGCTTGGTATTAACAAACCGGCGGTTGCTATTGAGGAGATTGAAAAACATATCATAGAGATTGCCTATTCAAAAAACATGGTTAAGCCTGTTGCCCCGTTAATTAAAACAGGCAAAAAGGTGGCAGTAGTAGGTTCTGGTCCGGCTGGTTTAGCTGCTGCTGCACAATTAAGCAAAGCAGGCCATTCGGTTACAGTTTTTGAACGTGATGACCGCGCAGGCGGCTTATTACGCTATGGTATACCCGATTTTAAATTAGAAAAATGGGTAATAGACCGCCGTATACAAGTGATGGAAGAGGATGGTATTGTATTTAAATACAACGTAGAGGTGGGTAAAACACTGCCGGCTGATGAACTGGTACGTACCCATGATGCTGTTGTTTTAGCAGGCGGTTCAACCATTCCGCGCGATCTGCCTATCCCTGGTAGAAACTTCAAAGGCATCCATTTTGCAATGGATTTTTTAAAGCAGCAAAATAAACGCGTTAGCAGTACAGCTGTTGATGGAGAAGATATTTTAGCAACAGGTAAAGATGTAATAGTAATAGGCGGTGGCGACACCGGAAGTGACTGTGTGGGTACATCAAACCGACAGGGTGCAGCATCAATAAAACAGTTTGAGGTAATGGTACAGCCCCCTGAGCAACGCACACCAAATATGCCATGGCCAACTTACCCAATGGTATTAAAAACAACCAGCTCGCACGAGGAAGGGGTTGATCGCTTTTGGGGTATCAATACCAAAGAATTTTTGGGCGATGAAAACGGCGAACTAAGGGCCATAAAGGTATCTGATGTGAGTTGGGAGATAGATGTAATGGGTAGGCCAATTAAGTTTACCGAAGTAGAAGGATCAGAACGTGAGATACCTTGCCAGCGTGTATTTTTAGCTATGGGTTTTGTGCACCCTCAATTTGAAGGTGCTTTGCAGCAATTAAATGTAGCACTTGATGACCGCAAGAATGTGAAGGCTACAGAAGGTAACTACCGTACCAACGTAAGCAAAGTATTTGCTGCCGGTGATGTGCGCCGCGGACAATCATTGGTTGTATGGGCTATATCAGAAGGCCGTGAAGCTGCACGTAAGGTAGATGAGTTTTTAATGGGACACTCTAATTTGGAAAGCAAAGATGCTGTGAACCAGTTTGATCAGGTATTTTATTAGCCTTTATCAAACCTATCATAAACAAATAAAGCGCCGTTAAGGCGCTTTATTTGTTTACGGGCTGTGGTCACATTACGGGCTATTAATTTCATATTAGTTGCTTGGGTGTTCCGCTTTGTTCCGCTTTGTTCCGCTTTGTTCCGCTTTTTGCGGAACGGAACACCACGTACAGGTTTACTTCATTGATGGATTCTTCTTACCCGCCAACAACATTTCAACCATTTTTGTTATTCTACTAACGCGGGTTTGTTCCTGCTTGGCGCTGAGTATCCAAACCATGTATTCTTTTCTGTGTGACCAGGCAAGGCTTTCATATACAGTTAAAGCTGCCGGATTTGTTCTTAAAACGCTTTCAACATCAGGCGGGAGGGTAACCTGTCTTTTTTCTGTATCAATGTAAGCCGAGTAGTCGTTTTTTTGGATGGATGCCTTGCTGAAATCAGATTGTTTAACCAAATGCTCAGGGCGGATACGGAGAGATGTCCATACATCATTAATAGCTGCAGATGCCACAGGGCGAAGACCGTATTGTTTTAAAACATCCCAGCTACCCATCATTTCCAGGTCAGTTTCAATACCCGAGTTCTTTTTGGGATAAATGATCCACACAACAGTTTCAGGTTTTAAAATAGCTTTAACTTGTGTCAGGCTTTCAGCCAGTTCATGATTATTCTTTACAAATAGCTGCATTCCGTCCACCGGACCTGCAATATCAAATAACAGCTTTACACCATCAGGCAGGGGCTCAAGTATTGCTAAATAAAATTCTGGAGCGTTTAAAATCAGCCATATTTGGCCCGGTTTTATAAGCAGTTTTTTCGCAAGTGGACTCATGATATTTATTTCAAATTCAATTTAGCAAAGAAATCCCACAAAACAATACCTGCAGATACCACAATATTAAAGGAGTGTTTAGTGCCAAACTGAGGGATCTCAATACAGGTATCAATTACCTCCATAACTTCGTCACTTACGCCGTTTACCTCATTGCCAAATATTAAGGCATACTTTTCAGTTTGTGAAGGAGCAAAGGTATTAAGCATGGTGCTGTTCTCGGCCTGCTCTATGGCAATGATCTGGTAGCCTTCGTTACGTAAATGTTGTACAGCCTGTAAGGGTGTTTCAAAATATTCCCAGTTTACAGATTGTGTAGCGCCCAAAGCGGTTTTCTCTATTTCGCGGTGTGGAGGCTGTGCGGTTATACCGCATAAGCATACCTTGTTAACCGCAAAACCATCAGATGTACGGAATATGGAACCTATGTTGTGCATGCTGCGCACATTATCCAGCACAACAGCTACTGCCAGTTTATCCTGCGCTTTAAATTCATCTATTGTGGCACGGTTCAGTTCATCGAGTTTTAGTTTGCGCATATCTGTATCAGAAAGAATTAAGCTGCAAAACTACGATTTTACCACTTCATTTAACTCCCGCACACCATCGCCTATCAATGAACAATAAACCGATGGAGCGTAACCAATCTTATCAGTATAATATTCGGTAACAGCCTTGCTGAAATTATCATATTGATCACCTTTAACCAACGCTATTGCGCATCCGCCAAAGCCTGCACCCGTCATACGTGCACCCGCTACTGATGAATCAGTTTTAGCATACTCAACAATTGCGTCCAGTTCTATACCGCTTACCTCATACAGATCGCGAAGGGAATCATGTGAAGCATACATTAGGCGGCCAAACTCTTGCAAATTATTATTACTCAATGCAACAGCAGCTAATTTTACCCGGTCATTCTCTGCTATTACATGCTGTGCACGGTTTAGCACTATTTCATTAGTAATTAGGTGGCTATATTCATTAAAGGTTTTGGTATCAATATCGCATAGGTAGTTAATATCCAGTTCTTGTTTTAAAGCTGTAAGGGCAGTTTTACATTCCTGCACACGCTCGTTATATTTTGACTCGGCCAATCTTCGGGGTTTGTTCGTGTTGATAATGGCCAGCACATAATCGTTCAGGTTGCTGTTTACCGCTTGATATTCCAGTGTGTCGCAGTTTAGCATTAACGCTTTATCCTTTTCGCCAAAGGCTACCGAGAACTGATCCATAATGCCACTATTTAAGCCTATGAAACTGTTTTCAACCCATTTGGATAGTTTCACCAGTTCCAGCTTGCTAAAGCCGGAGTTAAACAGATCATTCAGCGCAAAAGCGGTAACAACCTCAATAGAGGCCGATGATGATAAGCCCGAGCTAATAGGGATATCGCCATAATAAAGCATGTCCAAACCTTGTAATTCTTTACCATGTTGCACAAAGTATGCAATTACACCAATAGGGTAATTATACCATTCTGTGCCTTGTTTAACATAGTTTTGTTGCAGGGTAATCTCGGCTGTATCAGTAAAATTTATGCTTTTAAAGCGAAATACTTTGTCGTTGTTAGGAGCAACGAGCAGATAGGTCCCAAAAGTAATGGCACATGGCATTACAAGCCCCCCATTGTAATCAATATGTTCGCCTATGAGATTTACTCTTCCGGGAGAAAAATAGGTTTGGGTGGCTGTTTTGTTATATGTTCTGCTAAATTCTTGTTGTAAGTGCTCTTTCATTTATACTTAAGGATTGGTAAACAAATATTGTAAAACTTACAGTTATTACTATGTTTATTTGGAAGGTTTATGAATTAAATTTCAATTTTAAACAGAACAGCACTATACTTGTTAATTATTCATAATAAAAATCAATACAGATGAATCAATACCTTGTAACAGCTTATGACCATACGGATGAAGGTGCTTTGCAACGCCGCATGAATGTGCGTCCGCATCATCTTGATGGAGCCAAAACTTTAAAAGAAAACGGCAACTACGTTTTAGGCGGAGCAATGCTTAATGAAGAAGGAAACATGATTGGTTCTGTAATGATACTTCAGTTTGAAAACGAAGAAGCGCTTAATGCCTGGAAAAAAAGCGAACCCTATATTACTCAAGGTATATGGGAAACCGTTGATGTAAAACCATTTAGGGTAGCGAATGTAGGGTAGCGTTGAAAGGTGATGATGTTAAGTAGGGTTAACCGGTGTAATCCTGGAACTCCCAGTAGCCTTGTGCGTTTTTTGAGTAGTAGGCTGTATAGGAAATGCCGTTTGTTTTTAAATTGAACGATAGCTTTTGAGCGTTAGCGTCATTTGGTAAAAACTGTGGCAAAATGCTATCAGCTATTAGCCGGATATCATCGGCTAAATTATTTTTAGACTCAACTATTTTTTCAAGGTTGGCTTTGTAAATAGCAAAGGTGGGGTAGGTATAATCGGTGTTGTTAAACTCACGTGCTGCATTAAATGCCTGCTCTTCGGCCTGATTCCGGTATTCATCCATTGCTTTCAATAAGCCGTCAGCAGATATTTCAGGCATATCGTCTGTACCTTGCGAATAGTAACTGTTCAGGATCTCTTCTTTGCTTTTCATCGGCGCAAAAATACATATTAACAAAAAAGGATACTGTTTATTCAGTATCCTTTTTTGTTTTCATATAACCGGTTTAGCTTACTGGTGGTGATATACCGTCCAGTTCGTCAATATCCTCTGCATCCAGTACTATACTTGCTGCTTTCATATTTTCTTCCAAATGCTCAACACTTGATGTGCCCGGAATAAGCAGAATATTAGGAGAGTGGTTAAACAACCAACTTAAAGCCACCTGGTGAACTGTCGCACCGTATTTTTCAGCTACTATCTGTAGTTTTTCCTGGGCAGCAACGTTGCCGGCATTCAGCGGGAACCATGGTATAAAGGCAATGTTGTTTTCCTCACAATATTCTAATACGCTTTCCCACTTGCGGTTATCCACACTGTACATGTTCTGTACAGAAACTACATCAAAAAACTCCTGTGCTTTTCTGATGTCCTCAATATCAACCTCTGATAGGCCAATATGCTTTATTTTGCCATCAAGCTGGGCCTGTTTTAAAAACTCAAAACTTTTTTCGGCAGGCACATTTGGGTCAATGCGGTGTAGCTGGTACAGGTCTATCTTATCCAGCTTTAATCTTTTTAAGCTGCCTTCTAAAGCTTCTTTTAAATGTTCAGGGCTGGAATTAACAGGCCATTGATCCGGCCCGGTACGCAGTAAGCCGCCTTTAGTTGCAATAACCAGGTCTGATGGATAGGGGTAAAGGGCTTCGGCAATAAGCTCTTCAGAAATATAAGGACCGTAGCTGTCGGCGGTATCAATAAAGTTTACGCCCAATTCAACAGCGCGTTTTAGCACTCTTATGGCTTCGTCTTTATCTTTTGGTGGCCCCCATATACCTTTACCGGTAATACGCATGGCTCCGTAACCTAACCGGTTAACAGTAAGGTCGCCACCTATAGTAAAATTTTTTTCGAGTGGTGCGGTTTCATTACTCATGATAATGTGATTAATTATATCAAAATTAATAACAGCAATATGGGGGTATTGTTTAATTATAGCACCATCGAATTGTCATAAATATACTATCGCCACAAACCAATTATAGCGCCCATTAAAGTTAATGATACTACGCTGTAACCACCATTTATGAATATGTATCGCCAGCTTTTAAGCTCAAATAAGCTGTGTGTTGCAATTGCTCCAAATGTCCAGATACCGGCGAGGAAACCGGCTGTAGCTCCCCAGGTTACATCTGTTTTAGGATCAGCCAGGAATATGCCAAGGTTTGCTGCCATAATCAACGCAAATACAGCTGTGAAACCAAATATTTTTGCTTTGTTGCCTTGTTCAACATCCTGATAAGTGAGTTTACTATCAGCAAGCCAGGCATTACCAAACAGTAAAGGTGAATACCAAACACCGCCTACCATAAAGGCTGATAGGCCCGCTACAAGCACAGCCGGCCAATTAATTACTGAAAAATTCATTTTTTTAGGATTAAGTTACCTAAATGTATGGATTTATAAATGAGTTATATCATCGTTTAAAGATCATTTTACGGTGTACCGTAATACGTACCTGCCAAGGTTCCCGTCGGTATCAATACCTTCAATGGTAGCCCGGTAAGTGCCACGGCCATCGGCATTAAAAAAATCTAATGATGCCGCGCCTGTTTTATCAGTAACAACTTTAGGGTTCCAGTATATTGTTGTACGGAAATCAGGGCCACCAGCAGGTTTACCCACAATATATTTAGGCGAGTAAAATTCGCGGGCAATGCTATATCCGTTTGCAGTAAAGGTTACTTCATAAGGCTTGGGTATCATGTCCTGCATTTGCGAAAAGGAAATTTTGGTTTTTTCGATCTTTCTCATGTTTACCAGTATGATGCCTGATGTGCCATTCATTTTATTTGCACCGCTTAGGCCATCGGTTTTAAAAAGTTCTACACTTTCAACATCATCGCCCCTTATACTACTTAAGTTGGTGGCATCTATAGGTTTGCCATCCAAATAAATTTGTATAGGCGTTTTATTGCCACTGTTATAGTTGCGCATAAGGTAAAAAAGGTTGTTATCGGCAGTAATACCCAGCACCATTGATGGCAGGCAGGTAAGTAATGATGGGCAGCCCTTTAATATTTCAGCACCAATAGTTTGATCGGCCTGCGCAGGTAAGCCGGTTAGGCCGGGCCAGTCTCTGTGCAATGGTTTTTTATATACTGTTGATTTGATCACAACCTCTTTTAAAATATGCTGACTTTCATATACTTTTTTGCTAATAGCCAAATAAGGTTTAAAAGTGCTATCTATATTTGCTATCTCATCATATACATAATTGTTTTTAGTAGCCGGCTGATAGGTTTCGCCATTTAAAGTAATGACCATATTTTTGCTGAGGGGGTTATTACGGGCAGTAATTGTAACCTGGCTTGAATCTTTAAACGAGAGCTTGCTGAATTTAAAATTACCCACCATATCTGTAAGTGTTTGTGCTGTTGCTTTGCCGGGTATTTGTAAAAGTAAGTTGCCTTTAGCTACGGGCATACCTGTATTGTTCCTGAGCATGCCGCTTATTTCAAGGCCTTGTTGCTCGGGCAGCAAAAGTATCTGTGGATATTTGCCAGCTATTATGTTAGGATAAGATATACGGCGATAGCCCTGAGTAAGCATTAAAACATCCAGATCTTCGGCAGCTTTTACGTTTTTAGTTAGGAAGTAATAGTTTGGTTTCTCAATATACCCTTTTAGGTCTGATGTAAGCAATAGGTTGGAGAGGATAGTTGTCTCTGAATTTTCATCAAACGGAACTTTGCTTTCATCAATAACAGATACAGAGAAGTTGCCAACCACAGGCAAAGCCTTGTTTTTAGCAGACACCGCAATCTTAACGTTTTGACGGGTGTTGTATATTTTTTTGTCAGACGTTAATGAAAGGTTAAGCATATCGTTATTCTGTATAAATACTATACGTTCGCTTACCGGTACGCCGGTGCCTGTAAATAGGGTGAACTGTATTATACCGGTAGGGAATTTGCTTTTTGCTATAGCTGCACTATATACCTGGCTTTCAAGAGTGGTTTGTGCCGCAAAAAATATTGCACCACCATTTTGAGCTATTATATAATATGGCTTGTTTTGGTTAGTTGTAAAATATGATGTATTGGCTGATATTTTAAGCGTAAGATTTGTTGGATCGGTATTAAATAATGCTATATTAATGCCTGCAGGCCGTATTCGTGGCATGTCATAGGTTGATTTTGAACCATCAGGGAATGTTATGTTTGCTTTATAAGTTTTCCCTTCTTCGGGCAGCAAAGCAAATATACCCATGCCTAAATGTTGCGAAGTAAATACTGCCACCTCTGTGCCGGTATTATCAGTTATAGAACCTTTTATATCAAGCCCAAGCCCGTTAGTTCCAATGGCTTTAAATGCTACTTTTGAGCGCACTCCCGTTATCAAATCGCCTCCTTCAGGAAAAAACTGAACATCTTTTATACCAGCCGCTGTTTTTAGCGGGAATGTTTTAGTTACAGCTTTGCGGGTACCGGTATCAATCACAGTGGTAAGCGTGCCTGATTGAACGGAAGCATTATCGCCGGCAAATTCTAAATTAAATATGCCATTTGCATTTGTGGTGCCTTTACCTTTGCCAATTTCGTCGCCATTAACGGTTGTTGCTGTCCAGGTAACTCTTTTGTTAGCCAGCGCAACTTCGCCGGCTTCCTTAAAAGTAATACCTGCTTTTATCTTTATTCGCTTATCAACCATGGTTGTGTTGAAAGAGATATTGGTACTCACTGCGTTATCTACCGGGTTGCCAATAACAATATTTTTATTGAAGAAATAGTCGGGGTCTGAATTACGCATCCAGTTGGTGTAGGCTCTTAAATGATAGTTGCCTGCTTTATAAACAGCGGCCGATAGTATGATGTTGCCATTAGCAAGGCCATTAACTACGGGTAATTTAAGTTCCTGTACAATAGAATCCTGACTGTTGGCAATGTCTACATAAACAATGTTGCTTAAGCCTGATGGTTGATGCTTATCAATAGTTACATATGCCTTAAACCAGATGGTATCTGTAGCAGCATAGTATGGCTTATCTAAATGAAGGTATACCTTTTCAATAGGGAAACCGGTTGCATATTTAGCCGTTTTTGTTAAAATAGTATTTAAGCTTACTGTGTCTCTTTGTGCAAATGCCGAAGTAAGTGAAGTAGTGATCAGCAATAAAAATAATGCGGTTTTTTTGACGTTCATTTTGTTAAAAGGTAGCATCGGCTAATATAAACATTTAGCTTTACTGCGTGTTGAATGGTTGGGCTTTTAACTTTATTTAACACCAACAGGCAACAATTATTATATGGGCATTGAAATAGAAAAAAAATTTTTAGTTGATCATGAAAAATGGCAACAGCTTGTAAAGCCACAAGGCAAGGTTTACAAGCAAGGATATTTATTGAGCGATGAAAAACGAACCGTAAGGGTTCGCGTTGCAGATGATGTAGCTTATATCACTTTGAAAGGTAGTACAACTGGCATTAGTCGTAGCGAGTTTGAATATACTATACCGGTTAATGAAGGAAAAGAGATATTAAAAGATATGGCAACCTCATTTATAGAGAAAACGCGCTATAATATTAAATATGCCGGTAATGTTTGGGAGGTTGATGTTTTTGAAGGTGACAACCAGGGTTTAATAATTGCAGAGATAGAATTGAAGCACGAAAACCAGGAGTTTGAGAAACCCGAATGGATTAAAAATGAGGTAAGCGACGATCTTCGCTACACAAACGCGTGCCTTTCTGTTAACCCATTTAAAAATTGGGCATAAAAAAGCCTGTTTATGCAAACAAGCTTTTTTATTTATTTAAATTTTATTTACCAGCCAGAACCTTTTTTAGCATTACCATTTTTGATATGCTCTTCGGCGGTAGCTTTGCCCATTATTGCTGCCATTTTGTTGCCTTCTGCATCTTTACCAGTAGCAATATAACGGCCAGATTTAATGTCGATAACAGGATCGATCATTGGTACATTTTTAGTTTTTGTCTTCACTGAGTAGGCGGTAATTCCACCATTTGTAGCTGCTGCCATGATAAGTTTTTTTTTGTTTTAAAGTTTAAACTATAATTGATAATAATTGTTTTACTATCAGCTTTATTATTTCTTTATTGTGCAGGTAATTGTACAATAAGTTGGCAATATATGTATTTATACTTAACTAACAAATTTTATAGATTGTCTCAACTTTTAGGAGTAAGCAAAGAATATATAGCAGAATCAAGGAGTTTTGCATTATAATAATAGTTTTCCTTGTAGTAGTCTTCGCGCACAAAACCGTTTTTTTTCTAACAATTTTATTGATGCCTGGTTATCCGGATTAACATTTGCTTCGATTAAATGTAGTTTAATTGAAGTAGAACCATAATTGATAACTACCTGCAAAGCCTCACTCATGATTCCCTTACCCTGGTAAGCGGTAGTTAGTGTGTAGCCAATTCAGAATGGTGGTGTTCTTTATCCATTTCCCAATAGCCAATGGTGCCAATCAAACGCTCGCTACCTTTCAAATTAATGACCCAAAGTATAAGGTTGTTCTTTATCCACTCATCATTTTACTCATTGCTCAGTTTCACTAATCGTCCTGAGCGAGGGGCAATCAACATACTTTATTATCTCTTTATCAGCACCCATGTTGCATATATCTTCAACATCATTTAAGGTAACAGCACGTACTATTAACGTTTAGTATTTAAAACCGGGAAAGGCTGTAGGTTAACAGTAAGCATTTGAGCAGGATTTAAAGTTTTAAATATAGTCTGATAAAAACAAGCTATCAATACATAATAATGTAAACAGAACTTTCGGGGTAATAGTTGTAATGATATATCACCAAACAAAAAATTAAAAGTATGAAACCATATATATTAATATGTGTGTTAGCGTTAGCCTCATGTACCGGTAATGGAACAAAAAATAGTAATGATACTATAAAGAGCACTAATGACCAGGAATATACATCACAAGCAACTACGCTAAACACACCGGCTCAAAATATGGAATACTGTTTTATACATACCGATGGTACTAACACGCAGGATACAACGGCTGTTCACCTGGTAATTAATGCAAATAGAGTAAGCGGCGATATGAGTTGGTTACCTAAAGAAAAAGATAGGCGTAAAGGTACCTTATCAGGTAAGCTTAAAGGTGATAAAATAAGAGCAGTTTGGAGGTTTGTGCAGGAAGGTATGAAAGATACCCTTGCGGTTGAATTTAAACTATCGGCCCAGGAGCTTGACCAAAAGCCTATGAACCTAAACACCGCCACAGGCAGGGAACAGGTAAATACTCAGGCAGATTACTCAGTTATTTACAAACTGGATAACTGCGAAAAATTTAAATTTAAATAATGTCCCATTGTACTTTTATAGGGATTATGCTGAATATTACCTTTTAATATTCAGCAGCGTACATTATAGCAGCCAACAATCCAAATGCTTATTGGTAATGTTTGATGCTGCAGTTGTTACTTAGTCGGCAGTTGCAATATCTGATTTTGGTCTTGAAGAATCTTTAACAGCTAAAGTTGAATTATCTGATTTCGTTTTTTCTTCGGCTTTGTTATTATTTCTGGTTAAAGAAAATGCTGTAACGCCTGATACTAAAATTAATGCTACTGCTATGATTATTTTTTTCATGATTTTATATTAAAGTGTTCTTAATTATGATGTCGTTTATATTTGGATAGTAATTAGTCGGCAGTACCTACGTCTTTTTTAGTATCGGCAGTACCTGCGTCTTTTTTGGTATCAGCAGTACCAACATCTTTCTTAGTATCAGCAGTACCAACATCTTTTTTAGTGGTTGCAGCTTTAGGAGCAGTCGCGGCAGCGTTTACGTTAGTTGATAAAAGGCCAGTGCTTAATATAAGTGCGATTGCTATGATTGATTTTTTCATGATTTTATATTTAAAAATGTTTTAGAGTAATATGTTA
>JAQBNZ010000145.1 GCA_028288285.1 Mucilaginibacter sp. | reverse complement strand
ATAAACGTTTTAATGAGATACAGCGCGCAGTTGATGGTATCTCTGCCCGTGTATTATCCAGCGAATTAAAAGAACTTGAGCTGAATGGTTTTGTTACAAGAATTGTGCATAATCAAACACCCGTAGTAGTAGAATATCAAGTTACTGATTATGCATCCACTTTAAGCAACGTGCTACGTTCCTTAGCCGATTGGGGAGCCATGCACCGCGACAAGCTTAGAAAGGAAAGGTAAAACAGTTTAAGCCAAAGCCATATTTTGTATATATAACAATATACTTTCTAACTTCACGGCATTCTATTTATGACCAACAAACCAAAACAAGACGAAGAAGAGAAAACCACTATGCATCCGCGCAATGCGCACCGGAACAGGTATGATTTCCAGGCGCTGGTAAAGACACTGCCAGAACTGGGAGCATTTGTTTCCCTTAACCAGTTCAATGATCTGTCTATAGATTTTAAAAATCCGGAGGCTGTAAAAATGCTCAATAAAGCCTTATTAAAACACTTTTACGGCATTGCTCACTGGGATATTCCCGAAGGTTTTTTATGTCCGCCAATTCCCGGCAGGGCAGATTATATCCATTACATGGCCGATGTGCTGGCTGGCTGTAACGAAGGAGTTATTCCGACAGGGAAATCAGTTAAAGTACTGGATATTGGCGTTGGTGCTAATTGTATTTATCCTATAATAGGGAACAAAGCCTATGGCTGGAGCTTTGTTGGTGCCGAGGTTGATCATATTGCCGTGCGCTCGGCTAAAAATATTGTAGAGGCGAATAATTTGCCAAAGGTTATAGAGATACGCAAGCAGAGTTCATCTGCTGATATTTTTAACGGAATTATAAAACCGGGCGAACTGTTTGATCTTACTATGTGTAACCCACCTTTCCATGCTTCATTAAAAGAAGCAGCCGAAGGCACGGAGCGTAAATGGAAAAACCTGGGCACTAATGAAAATACTCAGCTCAACTTTGGGGGCCAAAATACCGAGCTATGGTGCGAAGGAGGCGAAGAACGTTTCCTGAATAAGATGATAAGCGAGAGCGCACAGTTCAAAACATCGTGCTTTTGGTTCTCGTCTTTAATATCCAAAAAAACTACACTACCTGCCTGTTATAAAAACCTGGAATATTTTGGTGCCAGGGATGTAAAAACTATCCCCATGGCACAGGGCCAAAAAACAAGCCGCATTTTAGCATGGACCTACCTTGATAAACTGCAACAAGAAGAGTGGCAGCTAAAGCGCTGGAAAAAATAAATTAAAAGCGTTCCGTTCCGCAAAAAGCGGAACAGAGCGGAACACAACCGGAACAAAAGCGGAACAGAGCAGGGGTATTTCCGGAAAATAACTTAACTCCTGTCCCAAAAGGCAGGCGGCTCAAGGCCCAAAGCGCGCAGGTAAACATAGCCCTGGCCACGGTGATGAATCTCATTATCAATAAAATAAAGGATAGTGTCAATAACAGAATTTTCATACCTGCCAAAAGCCAATACCCTATCTTGAAAACGAGCTGCCGGAATTTGTGCCCAAAAGTTATCTATTTGCTCGGTCACCTCGTCCCAGGCCTCCAATAATTCTTGTTTTGAAGTGATATTAGCATCGTGGTTAAAATGATCAAGCAAAGGGGTTGTTTCCCACTTGCCGGTAACTATACCGTTCATGCCGGCGCTTGCAAGCCCTATCATTTCTTTAGCCAATTCATCATACGGCCGCATTCCGTCTATTGAAAATGTAAATAGCTCTTTCTCAGGAAAGGCGGCTAAAACCTTGCGACTTAGTTTGCGGTGCACCTGCCAGTGCTGTAAAAGCGATGCCGGGGTAATTAAAGCTACTGACTCATCTGGTGTTGTTGCTGTGTTGTTTGTCATGATTGATAGTTTTAATGTTTGTTATGCAAATAAACTGTGGGGTAATGACAACAGTATGTCAGGAGCAAAATGGTGCGGTAAATAAACCGCACCGCTTGCTTAATGATTAGTAAAAAGCTCCTACGCTCGCTGTAACAACAGCATTAAAGCGTTAATTTATTAATAGTATTATATTCACTACCTGTTGTAAAATATAAGTATTTCTCACTATTAGATAAAGCAATGCCTACAGCGTGCTGACCGGATAATATGGTTTTTATCGTTTTTGGATACTTTGAGTTATTACTTATCATTTTAATATTTCTCCCGTCAGCAATGTAAACTTTGAAGCCATCCCTGGTACTTACAATACTTGAAATGTTATTAAAGGTAAAATCTGTAAATATCTGAGCTGAAACACCGGATTTGGTATACTTAAAGACCCTGCTACTTGTTGTAATGTATTTAACGCCATTATTGCTGGCACTTAGTCCTGTAAAACCGCTGGCATTGGGGCCTGCAGTTAAGGGTTTTGTTGGTATTTCTTCTCCGTTTGGTTTAAGTGCAAATAATTGTGTAAAGGTGGTGTACCAGAAAAAGTTACCGCTGGGATCTTTATCAACGCCCTGGCCAACATCGTCATGGCCAGTTACACCACGAAAGTGCAACACCCCATCGGGTGTGTAACGCCAAAGTGCATTGAAATCAGTAACGAGGATAGTGCCATCTTTTGTTGCGGCGACATCAAACCCACCACCAAATTTGAACCCATCCGGATCTAATGGAAAATGAATGGTTGTAACAACCGTATCATGCTGTATTTTACGAATATTGCCAGAATTATCCGCAACTAATAATGATCCGTCTGGATTAACAAAGATACCGGCCGGCGATAAAAACCTGGCTTTATAACGGTTGCCATCAATTTCGCCCTTGCTGTTTAATTTGCCTGCAATTACTCTAAATTGGCCCGGCGCAAGCAGCTGTGAATATGCAACATCAATCACGTTAAGGCCTGCTGTATCTGATATTGTCGCTTGTTCTGGTCCATGCGTTAATTCTGCGGGATTATTTTTTTTGCAGGAAAAACTTAATACCAGTAATAAAACAGAGCAAATTGCAAGAAATTTTTTCATGGTATAATAATTAAAGGTTATATAATTATTTATTGCAGAGGAGTTTGTAATTGAAATATAAACCTACAGTTAAAATATGTAACCAAGGTGCACATAATATACAACAACTGTAACCTTAGTTTATCTCTAAGGGAAAGGTATAGGTAGGTCTAAAAGGGGTATAACAAAGCCCCACGTTAAAATAATCTAACTATTATGTTAAGAAAAGTATCAGCAGCTAAAATAGGCATGTTACTTGTGGTTGTAAATGGATGGATATCAATTATTTCACAATTAGCGTAATATTGTTACTACTATTGGCATTAGTAATATGGCTTATTTTGCGCAACCGTAAAGACGAGAAGGATTTTGAACAAGATAATATTGATCCATCCCCGATAGATCGGAATGATCCGGATAAAGAATAAGCTATTTCAGTTGGCGCTTACTTAGCTAAAAACTCATTTACCATAGCTACAAAGAGTTCTGGTATTTTGCTTTCGGGCTCAGGGGAAAATGCTTCGCCCATGTAACTTCCATGTGTGCCCGGCAGTATAGCTAAACGACCATGCGGAAAAAGCCGGGTCATTTTAACTGCATGTTCGGGAGTGGGTAAGTCATGATCGCCAATTACAACCAATGTGGGCGACTGTATCGAGCGAAGCTGATCATCTGTCCAATCTTTAAAAGTAAACATCCGCTGTACATCTTTATTAAACATATTCATTAACCCGTCCTGTGTACCAACTTTCAGGTACTCATCTTTATAAATCTGCGGCATATCGCTGAATTTGGGGTTTTCAAAACCTTTCCAAAACCCGGCGGGTATACCATCCCTTTTATAAAATGCAGATGCTATAATAAGTTTGCGAACCTTGTCTGGGTGCCTTAAACCCATTTCCAAACAGGTTTGGCCACCATTGCTAAAGCCTAATATATCTGCTTTGGGTATGTTTAATTGGGTTAACAGTTGGGCTATATCATC